>NZ_JBEOUR010000004.1:0-96589 GCF_040302605.1 Microbacterium sp. NPDC097977 | reverse complement strand
GCCAGCTCCCGTGCCGAGTACGGCGTGCGCACGCCTCGGATGTCGCGGTAGTCCTGATGTCCGGGCCCTGCCCACAGGATGGAGTCGCCGTCGCCGACCATGCCGACGGCGGCGATGATCGCCGCCTCCGGTGGCGAGTACTCGTGGATCTCCGCGTCCGGGCGGGCGGCGCGCGCACCGGCGACGAGAGTCGCCCGGATCGAATCCGGATCCTCGAAGCGCGGATGGTGGTCGGTGACCACGAGGATGTCGCTGCCCTCGACCGCGGTGCGCGCCATGTCGTAGCGCTTGCTGGCGTCTCGATCGCCATCGGCGCCGAAGAGCATCAGCACCCGACCCGGGGTGACCCGGCGGACGGCCGCGAGCGTCTTCTCGAAGGCATCGGGGGAGTGCCCGAAGTCCACGAACACGACGGGGCCCTCATCGCCCGAGACGAGCTGGGTGCGTCCGGGCAGGTGCGCGTCGATGAGTCCGCCGTCGAGCGCCTCGACGATGCGATCCCAGGCGTAGCCGCCCTCGAGGAGCATGACGATGGCCAGGGCGGCGTTCGCGGCCATGTGCGGCCCGATCACCGGCACGGTCGTCGTCAGCGATCCCGCGGGGCCGGTCAGCGTGAACGTCGTGCCGGAGGCGCGCTCGTCGTCGATCACGACCACCCAGTCCGCGGCGGAGGCGGCCTCCGGATCTGCGGCGATCGTGGGGGTGCCGACGGTGACCACGGGGATCTCGGCCCGCTCCACCACGACCGCGCCGTTGAGGGAATCGAGGCACACCACGCCCCGGACCGCACGGTCGGGGCGGAACAGCGGAAGCTTCGCCTCGAAGTACTCGTCCATGTCGGCGTAGTCGTCGAGGTGATCGTGGCTGAGGTTCGTGAAGCCGGCGACATCGAAGCGGATGCCGTCGACACGGTGTCGGGAGAGGGCCTGAGCGCTGACCTCGACGGCCACCGCCTCGACCTCGCGCTCACGCATGAGGGCGAGCAGCGCGTGCATCTCGGAGGCCTCGGGCGTCGTGAGTCGCGACACGATGACCTCGCCGGCGATGTGACGCTCGGCGGTGGAGGAGAGACCGGTGACGACGCCGAGCTGGTCGAGGATGCCCTCGAGCAGGTGCGAGACGCTGGTCTTGCCGTTCGTGCCGGTGGTGGCGAACAGCAGCGGCAGGGGGTCGCCGGCTCCGGTGCCGTAGACCCACGCGCTCAGGGCGCCCAGCACGGCGCGCGGATCGTCGACCACGAGGATCGGGAGCCCCGCGGAGGCGGCGATCTCGGCACCGGCCTCGTCGGTGATGATCGCGACGGCGCCCTTGTCGGCGGCGGCTGCGGCGAACTCGGCCCCGTGGCGGTTCACCCCCCGGATCGCGACGAAGGCTTCGCCGGCGCGGAGGTCGGCGGTGGCGAGGGTGATCCCCGACAGGGTGACACCGTTCACCTCGCCGCGCACCTCTCGGGCGAATCGGGAGGCGAGTTCGGACAGCTCACGCCGGGGCGGGTTCGCGGGGCGGAGCACGGGAGGCAGGCTCGGTTGTTGTTCAATCGACATGTCCTCTCCATGATCTCACGGCGGCGGTGCGATCTCCGGGTGCGGCACGTCCGCCCGCACACCGCGGTGCGGCGCGTCGTGGCCTCGGAGACTCGTGGGGCTCATTCCTAGGCTGCGCGCACTAACGTGATCACGTGGATGTCCTGCTCTATCTGGGTGGCATCGTGTTCATGCTGATCGGCCTCGGCCTCTCGATCGGTCTGCACGAGGTCGGTCACCTCCTGCCTGCGAAGCTCTTCGGCGTGCGCGTCGGCCAGTACATGATCGGCTTCGGGCCCCGGCTGTGGTCGAAGCGCATCGGGGAGACGGAGTACGGCTTCAAGCTGCTGCCGCTGGGCGGCTTCATCTCGATGTCGGGCATGTACCCGGCCTCCACGGCCGCAGGTCCCGCCAAGGGACTCTTCCGCGCGCTGGTGCAGGACGCGCGGTCGGCGAATGACGAGACGATCGCCGCAGGCGCCGAGGACCGGGTGTTCTACCGTCTCCCGGTCTGGAAGCGCGTGATCGTCATGCTCGGCGGTCCGCTGATGAACCTCATCCTCGCCGTCGTGATCTTCACGGTGCTGGTCTCGGGCATCGGCGTGCAGCAGGGGACGACGACGATCGCCTCGGTGAACGAGTGCGTGCTCCCTGCCGGATCGACCGCGACCGAGTGCGCGGCGGACGACCCCGCGACGCCGGCCGCCGAGGCGGGTATCCGGCCGGGAGACGTCCTCGTGTCGGTGGGCGGGCAGGCCGTCTCGACCTTCGCCGAGGCCACGGCCATCGTGCAGGCGGCACCTGGCAAGACCCTCGATCTCGTGGTCCGTCGCGACGGCGCGGAGAAGACACTGCGCATCACTCCCGTCGAGGCCGAGCGGACGATCACGGATGCCAGTGGCCAGCCGGTGCTCGGGGACGACGGCGACCCGGTCGTCAAAGACGTCGGCTACGTCGGCATGGCCGCCCAGATGGGCTTCGTGCAGCAGCCCCTCTCGGCGGGACCGCAGATGGCGGGTGACACCGTCTCGCGCGTCGGGTCGATGATCCTGACACTGCCTGTGCGCATCTGGGACGTGGGAGTCTCGCTGGTGACGGGAGGCGAGCGGGATCCGAACGGACCGCTGAGCGTGGTGGGTGTCGGTCGCCTCGCCGGTGAGGTCGCCGCCACGGACGCCCCGGTCCTCAACCGCTTCTCGGTGCTGCTCAGCCTGCTGGGCTCGCTGAACGTGGCGCTGTTCGTGTTCAACCTGATCCCGCTGCTGCCGCTGGACGGAGGTCACGTCGTGGTGGCGCTGTGGGACGGCATCCGCCGCGCCTGGGCGACGCTGTTCCGTCGTCCGCCGCCCGCACCGGTCGACGCCACGCGCCTCGTGCCCCTCACCGTGGTCGTCGCGACGCTGCTCATCGCGATGGGTGCGGTTCTGCTGCTCGCCGACGTGTTCAACCCCGTGAAGCTCTTCGGCGGCTGACCGCGGCTCTGTCTCCGTGGGCGAAGCTCACGGCGACCCGCGTTCAGGACAGGGCGTGCGAGACGAGACGCTCGAGGGTGCGGATGCCGTCGCGCGACAGGATCGATTCGAGGTGCCCTTGCACGGACGCGAAGTGCGGCCCCCGCAGCGCGTAGACATCGCCGGTCGCAGGGTCCGCCGAGATCTCCGCGGCTCCCGCCGACGTGGTTCCGGCGGCCACCCTGGCGGTGAACGTGTTGTAGAAGCCGATCGACGCGTCCTCGCCGAACACCGGCACCGCCTTCTGGAGTCCCTGATGCGGGGCGTCGAGCGGCACCAGGGGGATCCCCAGGCCGTCGCTCAGGATCTGGTGGCTGAGGCAGACCGCGAGCAGGGGGGCGCCGGTGTCGACCCGACGCGAGACGACGTCGCGCATCCGGGCGATCCGCGGGCTGTCGAGATCGCGCGGGTCGCCGGGGCCCGGACCGGCGACGACGAGGTCGGCGGCGGCGAGCTCGTCGTCCGTCACCTCGCTCCAGGGGCGGTTGGTCACGTCGAGGCCGAGATGCCGCAGCTGATGCGCCAGCATCGTGGTGAACCGGTCCTCGGCGTCCACGACGACGGCCGAGGTGCCGGTGAACGGACCGGTGAGACCGTCGCCCTGCGGGTTGAGCCAGAAATCCGCGAGCCGGGCGTTGCGCGAGGCGAGCAGGGACTCGATCGTGGGGTCGGCAGCGAGGGAGCGCGGCTCGCCCGGGGCATCGGCGTCCTCCCGTGCTTCTGCCGCACCGTCCCTGTCGATCGCGCCGATCGCTCCGAGCACCCCTGCCGCCTTGCCGTGGGTCTCGGACACCTCGCCGTGCGGATCCGAGTGGCGGACGAGGGTGGCACCGACCGGCACGCTGAGCGCGCCATCCTGCACGTAGACGGTGCGGATGAGGATCGGGGCGTCGAGGTCGTGTCCGCCCTCGGCGTTGGGGGTGAACAGGGCGGCGACGCCGGAGTAGTACCCGCGCGGCTTGCGCTCGTGACGGCGGATGACCGCGCAGGCGTTCTGCATGGGGGAGCCGGTCACGGTCGGCGCGAACATCGTCTCGCGGAGGATGTCACGGGGATCCAGCGTGCTGCGTCCGCGGAGCATGTACTCGGTGTGCGTGAGCCGCGACATCTCCTTGAGGTGCGGGCCGGTGATGCGCCCGCCGTCGGAGCACACCGCGCTCATCATCTTGAGCTCCTCGTCGACCACCATGAACAGCTCCTCGGTCTCCTTGGTGGAGGAGAGGAAATCGACCAGGGTGTCCTTCGTGGCACCGCCCGCCGGGTGACGGAACGTGCCCGAGATGGGGTTCATCGTCACGACCCCGCCCCGCGCCACGACGTGAGCCTCGGGGCTGGCCCCGACGGCGATGTGGTCGGGGGTGACGACGGCGAAGGTCCAGTACGCGCCGCGTTCGTGAGTGAGCAGAGCACGGAACCAGGTGAGTGCCGCCGTGCGGTCGTCGACGTCGATGTTCGCCGTGAAGTCCCGGCGGATCACGAAGTTCGCGCCCTCACCGCGTCCGATCTCGTCGGCGATCACCGTCTCGACGATCGCCGCGTACTCCTCGTCGGCGATGTCGAAACCGCCGTCTCGCAGCGGGACAGGTTCGGCCGGCAGTGCGGTGAGCAGCTCGGCGGTCGGAAGATACAGGTGCTCCTCGACGGCGAGGCAGCGCAGCGGGGCGCCGTCGTCCTGGGCGACGAATCCGCGCTCCCGCACCTGGCGGTAGGGCACCATCGCGAAGATCTCCCGGTCGGTGCCGTCGATCGTGAGGGGGATGTCGGCGAGGAGGTCGACATCCAGGATGTCGCCGGTGAGCAGCTCGACGGATTCGGCGCCGTCGCGCGCGATGAGCACGAACGATGCCGCGGGATCCGCGGTGAGCTCGGAAAGACGTGAGAGGGTCATCGATGTCTCCTGTGCGTGGCTCCGGCTCGGCTCAACGAAAAGACCGCCCCGGAGGCGGTCTGAATTCGTGGGAACGCGAACACACCGCCTAGGAGGCGGGCCACCAGGTGAGGTTCGCGAGCATGGGCTGAAAACTATCACACCACCGACCGCGTCCCCGTTCGCGTGACGGAGGTGGAGAGTGGTCCCGCTTCCAGCCTGCGTGCATCAGAGCGGCGTAGGCTGGAGGTGTGCCAGCAGTCAATCTCGGGATGCCGAAGATCCCCGAAGTCCTCGCCCCACGTCGCAAGACCCGCCAGATCAAGGTGGGCAAGGTGCTCGTCGGCGGCGACGCCCCCGTGAGCGTCCAGTCGATGACCACGACGAAGACGACCGACATCAACGGGACACTTCAGCAGATCGCCGAGCTCACCGCATCCGGCTGCGAGATCGTGCGCGTGGCCGTGCCGCATCAGGACGACGCCGATGCGCTGAAGATCATCGCGATGAAGAGTCAGATCCCGGTGATCGCCGACATCCACTTCCAGCCCCGCTACATCTACACGGCGATCGACGCCGGTTGCGGCGCCGTGCGCGTCAACCCCGGCAACATCCGCGAGTTCGACGGCAACGTCGGCAAGATCGCCGAGGCGGCGAAGGCCGCCGGCGTCTCCCTGCGTATCGGCGTGAACGCCGGATCGCTCGACCGTCGCATCCTCACCAAATACGGCAAGGCGACGGCCGAGGCCCTCGTCGAGAGCGCCGTCTGGGAGGCGTCGCTGTTCGAGGAGCACGACTTCCACGACTTCAAGATCTCGGTCAAGCACAACGACCCGATCGTCATGGTCAAGGCATACCGTCTGCTCGCCGAGCGGGGAGACTGGCCGCTGCACCTCGGCGTCACCGAGGCGGGGCCCGCGTTCCAGGGCACGATCAAGAGCGCCACGGCGTTCGGCATCCTGCTCGGAGAGGGAATCGGCGACACCATCCGCGTGTCGCTCTCGGCGCCCCCTGCCGAAGAGGTCAAGGTCGGCCACCAGATCCTGCAGTCGCTGAACCTCCGCGAGCGCAAGCTCGAGATCGTCTCGTGCCCGTCGTGCGGACGCGCGCAGGTCGACGTCTACACGCTCGCCGAGAACGTGACCGAGGGGCTCAAGGACATGACGGTGCCGCTGCGCGTCGCGGTCATGGGCTGTGTCGTGAACGGGCCGGGCGAGGCGCGCGAGGCCGATCTCGGTGTCGCCTCCGGCAACGGCAAGGGACAGATCTTCGTCAAGGGCGAGGTCATCAAGACCGTGCCCGAGGCGGACATCGTCGCCACGCTGATCGAAGAGGCCAACCGGATCGCCGCCGACATGGGACCCGAAGCACCTCTCGGCACCGCGCAGGTCGTCACGGTCTGACGGCCGGAACGCGTCCCGACGCCGTCGGCATCGCGCAGGTCGCCTCGGTCCCACGACCAGATCTCGTCCGCACCCGATTCCGGCGCTCGCCTCCTCCCACGAGGGGCGGCGCCCGTGAGCATCTCAAGGAGCCCCATGCCCTCGTCAACCGTCGTGTCCTTCGCCGGCGGCGATGTCTCGGGATCGAGCACCGTCACCCGGGTCGAATCGACATCCGCGGGCGCCGTGGTCATGGTGGACGCCACACCGTTTCATCCGGTCGATCACACGTGGCCGGATCAGCCCGGTGACAGCGGCGAGATCACGCTCGACGGGTCGGCGGTGCGCGTCACGGAAGCCGTGATGGCCGCGGTGTCGGACGAGGGCCGGTTCGCGGTCGGCTCCGACATCCCCGTGAAGCGCGGCGCGGAGGGATGGACGTGGCTCGTCGGTCATCCGCTCGAGGGCGATGTTCCGTCCTGGCTGGTCGAGGGCGCACGCGTGGGACTCTCGGTCGACTCGTCCAGGCGAGCCGGTCTCAGCCGGGGTCACACGGCGTGCCATCTCGCGTCTCTGGCGCTCGATCTCGCCCTTGCGGATCTGTGGCGCAAGGACCCGGGAGAAGATGCTCTGGGTGCCCCGGACTTCGAGGGCAAGGCCAATCAGTCGAGCCGCATCCATGCGGACGGTGCCGTCGACGAGTACCGCCTGGGCAAGAGCCTGCGCAGGGCCGGCTTCGACACCGAGACGTTCGCCGCGACTCTCGCGGACCGTGAGGCGTCGATCAACGCGCGGCTGGCCGACTGGGTCGACTCGGATGCATCGAGCAGGGTGGTCACAGAAGGTCCGACGATCGTGGATCGGCGCAGCTGGCAGTGCGAGCTTCCCGACGGCACGGCCGAGATCCTGTGCGGCGGCACGCACGCGGCATCCCTCGACGAGTTCGTCTCGATCTCCGTGACGCTCGACCTGACCGATCCGCAGCTGCTGGTCATGACGACGAGGGCCGTTCCCGCGTCCTGAGCCCGGTTCAGCGCACGAACCCGCTCTGCACCCTGCCGCCCGCACGATCGAGCTCGTCGTCGACGCGGTCGGCGAACGTGGCGTAGTCGCGGTCGAGCAGCGGGATGCTCAGCCGGTCGGCGCGCTCGCGACTGAGCGTCCGGAGCCGCCGGGGGAGCCATTTGCCCGTCGCGATCCAGCGTCCCTCGCTGAGCAGCATCAACTCCGCGATCCGCTCGAACAGGATGGCGGCCTCGACCTGCTGCTCGAGGGGGTCTGCGGCGTCTCTGAGGTCGTCGAGCACATCGGTGATGACGTAGCGACGGAAGGCGGACTCCTGCGCACTGAGTGAGGGGCCCTCGTCGAGGACGCTCTGCCAGCGACGGCGGAGTGAGGCGAGACGGCCGTCGTCTCGGAACGCAGTGCCTTCGACGAGCATGTGCCCGGTCACCGGCCTGTGCTGTGCCACACCTCGGTCGGCCCACTCCTCGAAACCCGCGGGTGTGTACGCGAAGACCTCGAAGATCTCGCCCTCGAACTCATGAGTCGAGGCCTCGCTCCTCTGGTTCTCGGCCTCGAAGAGCTCGTCTCCGAGGAGCAGCAGGTCGATGTCGCTCGTCGTGGTGCGCTCGCCGCGTGCGGTGCTTCCCGCCACGATGGCGATGTCCGCTCCGGGGTAGCGGGCGGCGACGAATCGTTCGGCGACGGCGAGGTGGTCCACGCCGCAAGCGTATGTCAGACGGAGAACTCGATCTCGCCTCCGGCGATGTCGACGCTCACGACTCGCAGCGGTACGACACCTCCGGCGACGGCGCCGTCCGGAACCGGCGCGGAGGCGGTGACGGCGGGGTCGGCGAGCTGGACCGTGGCGCGCTCGCCGCGGATCTCGATCACGGTCGCATCGACCGTGGAGCCGACCAGGGGAGTCATCAGTGCGGCCTCGACGCAGTTGATCGTCGCGGAATCGAGCCGGGACGCGCGTTGACCGGACTCCTGCATCAGGGCGGGGAGATCGGCGAGCGACTCGCGAACCCAGCCCGGCACCTCACGCCCCTCGGACACGGCGAGGCAGATCGCGAGCGACCACCGATCGACGAGACGACGCAGAGGTGCCGTGGCGTGTGCGTACGGAGCGGCGATGGCCGCCTGCTCCGTGTCGGGCGGCACCGAGCCGTCGAAGGTCACGTACCCCGCTCCGCGGAAGAGCGACGCCGCCGCCTCGAGGATCGGGAGGGTCATGGGGTCTGCGCGATCCAGCTCGCGCAGATAGTCGCCGTATCTGCCCGTCGTCCAGGGGCGGCCGAGCGCCTCGGTCTGATGACGGAACGCGGCGAAGGCCTTCTCGTCGGGTTGCGGCATGGTCCGCAGGATGCCGATGCCGGCGTCGATCATCAACGTCGCGGCCGCCATACCCGTCATGAGGGAGAGCTGCGCGTTCCATTCCTCGACGGGGAGCGGATGCCGTCGCTCGATCGAGTAGGTTCCGTCGGCGCCGCGCACGACCTCTTCGTCCGGAAGATTCAAGCTCGCTCCGCCGCGGAGCTTCTCCTGCGTGATCCGCAGAGCTCCGATCTCCGGCAGCAGTGCGGCCGGTCCGTCCTCGCCCCGGTCGAGTGACGCCTGAGTGCTGGCGTAGTCGAGCTGGGCGCGCGAGCGGATCAGTGCGCGCTCGAGCCGGAAGTCCTCGACGACCCCCGCCGAATCGAGGGCGAAGGTCCAGACGAGCGCGGGACGATCCACATCCGCCAGTAGCGAGGCGCGATCCTCGCTCAGTACCTTCGGATGCAGCGGGATCGTGCCGTCGGCCGCGTACAACGTCTGACCGCGACGGCGGGCCTCCTCGTCCACCGCGCCGCCGGGCGTCACGAATCCCGGCACATCGGCGATCGCGTAGCGGACGGTGTATCCGGAACCCCGCCGTTCGAGGTGGAAGGCCTGATCGAGGTCACGCGACCCGCGAGGATCGAGCGTGGCGAAGGCGATGTCGCGCAGGTCGAGTTCGGGCGTCACGGCCTCCGACGCCGCTGCCTCGGCGAGCACGGCGGCAGGGAATTCTGCGGGCGCGTCCGGGGATTCCTTGAGCGTGGCGAGCGCCGTGGCGAGTTCCGTCTGCGCGGCGGACGGAGCAACGTGGGATCGGCGCTGAGGCATGCCCCCACACTATGTCGCCCGCCGTGAATGGGAGGAACCCCTCAGAAGGGTGGTGGTGTGTCGTCTTCGGTGGTCGTGGTGTTCTGCGCCGGAGGTTCGTCGACGTATATCCGGCCGGTCGGGCTGGTCCAGGCGAAGACGCCGTCGCCGAGATTCTCGACATGCCAGGGCGTGCGGTGCGTCAGCGGCCACCTGCTCCACCGTCGCGTCCTTCAATGCCGTCATAGCCGCATCACACCGCCGACCACCGACATTCCTGCCCCAGATCAGGGCCGAAAACCCGCCCCCAGGTCCAGGACATCGACATGCCGGAACACGACAACGGCTCGCAGACAGAACAGTGCTGCGAGAGTCGAGTCGATGAACGTCGGCGCACTGTCCCGAACCTGTGATTCGCGTGTCCGTCCGGCCCCGACCGGAATGCTGGGCGTTAGCGTGGGGGCATGACCACTGCTGCGAAAGCCCAGACCCTGATCGGACTCTACGAAGCACCGGAGATCCTCCGCGTCGTGAATGTGTGGGACGTCGTCTCCGCCCGCGCCGTCGCGGCACTCCCCGAGACGAAGGCCATCGCCACCGCGGGGCACGGCATCGCCGCATCGTTCGGTTTCGAAGACGGCACCATCACCCGCGACATCATGATCGACATGGTCGGACGCATCGCGGCGGCCGTCTCGGTGCCCGTGACCGCCGACCTCGATGACGGATACGGCGACGCCGGCGAGACGACCCGCCTCGCGATCGGCGCAGGTGTCGTGGGCGCCAACATCGAGGACCGCCTCAAGCCCTTCGACGAGTCCGTCGCGGCGGTCGAGGCCATCGTCAAGGCGGCGGAGGCCGAGGGAGTCCCGTTCGCTCTCAACGCCCGCACGGACGCCTTCGTTCGCGCCGGCCACCGCCCGGTCGCCGAGAGCATCGCCGACGCGATCCAGCGCGGCCGCGCGTTCCTCGACGCGGGAGCCACGGCGGTGTTCGTGCCGGGGATGCTCGACGCCGCCATCACCCGCCAGCTCGTGGAGGGGCTGGGGGAGGGGAAGCTCAGTGTCATCGGGCTCCCCGGCACCCTCGCGGCTTCCGAGTACGAGAAGCTCGGTGTCGCCCGCATCTCGTACGGACCCCTGCCGCAGCGGGTCGCGCTCACCGCGACCCAGGAGCTGGCGGCGAGCCTGTACGCGGGCGGCGTGATCCCCAACGGACTCCCTGCGCTCAACTGACGCACCGTGAAGACGAGTGGCCGCGGTCAGTAGACTTGCCCCGTGGTCACTCGTCTTTCGAACTTCTTCCTCCGTACGCTCCGTGAAGACCCTGCAGGCGCAGAGGTCGCGAGCCACAAGCTGCTGATCCGCGCCGGATACATCCGACCGCAGGCCGCCGGGATCTTCGCCTGGCTGCCGCTCGGTCTGCGGGTCAAGGCCAAGATCGAGACCGTCGTCCGTGAGGAGATGGCCGCGGCCGGTGCCCAGGAGGTGCACTTCCCCGCGCTGATGCCGCGTGAGTCCTACGAGGCGACCGGTCGCTGGGAGGAGTACGGCGACCTGCTGTTCCGCCTCCAGGACCGCAAGGGCGGTGACTACCTGCTCGCGCCGACGCACGAGGAGGCCTTCACGCTGCTGGTGAAGGACCTCTACTCTTCGTACAAGGACCTGCCCCTGACGATCTATCAGATCCAGGACAAGTACCGCGATGAGGCCCGTCCCCGTGCCGGCCTGCTCCGCGGGCGCGAGTTCACGATGAAGGACGCCTACTCCTTCGACGCGTCCGACGAAGGCCTCGATGTCAGCTATCAGGCGCAGCGAGACGCGTACGAGCGCATCTTCCAGCGCCTCGGACTCGAGTACGTCATCGTCCAGGCGGATGCGGGGGCGATGGGAGGCTCGCGCAGCGAGGAGTTCCTGCACCCGACGCCCGTGGGCGAAGACACGTTCGTGCGCAGTGCCGGCGGCTACGCCGCGAACGTCGAGGCGTTCACCACGGCCGTCCCCGAGGCGGTGTCCTTCGACGCCGATGCGTCGCCCGTCATCTTCGACTCGCCCGACACTCCGACCATCGAGACCCTGGTCGCACACGTCAACGCGCATCTCGACGGCGAGTACACCGCGGCCCACACGCTCAAGAACGTCGTGCTCGCGCTCACCCACCTCGACGGCTCTCGTGAGCTCGTCGTCGTGGGTCTCACCGGTGACCGCGAGGTCGACCAGAAGCGCGCCGAGGTCGCGTTCGCGCCGGCCGAGGTCGACACCGCCACGGCCGACGACTTCGAGAACAACCCGCTGCTGGTCAAGGGATACATCGGCCCCTGGTCGACCACCGGCGCCGTGCTGGGCGAGGAATCGGCCACCGGCATCCGCTACTTCGTCGACCCGCGCGTGAGCGAGGGCACCTCGTGGATCACCGGAGCGAACATCGACCAGAAGCACGCCCACTCCGTCGTCGCGGGGCGGGACTTCTTCGCCGACGGCGTCGTCGAGATCGCGAACGTCCGTGCGGGCGACCCCGCACCCGACGGCTCGGGCCCGGTGGAGCTCGCCCGCGGCATGGAGATCGGCCACGTCTTCCAGCTCGGGCGCAAGTACGCCGAGGCGCTCGGTCTCAAGGTGCTGAACGAGAACGGCAAGCTCGTCACGGTCACGATGGGCTCCTACGGGATCGGCGTGACCCGCATCCTTGCGATCATCGCCGAGCTGAACAACGACGAGAAGGGGCTCATCTGGCCCGCATCCGTCTCTCCGTTCGACGTGCAGGTCGTGGCCGCGGGCCGCGATCAGGTCGCGTTCGACGTGGCGGCGGACCTCGCCGCACAGCTCGAGTCGAGCGGACTCGACGTGCTCTACGACGACCGCCCCAAGGTCTCTCCCGGCGTGAAGTTCGGCGACGCCGAGCTCGTCGGCGTCCCGAAGATCGTCATCGTCGGCCGTGGTGCCGCCGACGGCCAGGTCGAGCTGTGGGACCGCAGCACAGGAGACCGGGATGCCGTGTCGATCGTCGAGGCCGTGGAGCGGCTCACGCAGCGCTGATCTCTCATGCAGAACGCCGCGCGTCCCTCGGGGCGCGCGGCGTTCTGCGTCAAGGGATGCGGTCAGCGGACGATGCGCCCGTGGTTCATGGTGTCGTCGTCGGGGGTGTCCCGCGTGACCAGAGCCTTGAGCATCCCGGCCGCCAACGCGATCTTGCCCTTCGACGGCTCCCAGAACTCCGTCACGGTGGGGGTCACCTTCAGCAGCGCGATGCCGGGGGTGTCGAGCCCTTCCTCGAACCAGATGTCGAGCGACGGAGAGTAGAGCTCCTCCATCTTCGCCCGGTCGCGGACGACCGACGCGTTCCCGGCGACCGACACGTAGCGCATGCCGCCGGCATCGCAGTAGGAGAGCCCCACCTGGCGGTGCTCCTTCACCTCGTCGACCTTCTCGGTGTCCTCCGCGGTGAAGAACCAGATGTCGCCGGCCTCGTCCATCTGCCGGGTCGACATCGGGCGGCTGACCAGATTGCCGTCGTCGTCGATCGTCGTCAGCATCGTGAAGTCGATGTCCTCCACGAGCTCGGTGACTCGTGCCAGTGCCTCAGGTCCGGTGATCTCTGTCATGCCGACAATGCTGGTGCACCGCGGGCCGACGCGCACGGGGTTGACAGGTCCCGTGGCGCGTGCTGCGCCGAGGGCTGTCGAATCCCGGTCCGTGGCTCGTGCGTCTCGACGGTCGCGTGTGACAGGCTGGAGGCATGACCGACGACGTGCTGCCGGAATCGCTGAGTGCCGAGATCAACACCGTGCTCGATGAGGCGGGGGTCACGACGGACCGACGACTCGTCCTGCGCATGATGCGCACCGCGCTGCTTCTGGGCGAGGATGGCACCGACAGGCTCGACCTCAAGATCGCGTCCGCGGCGCTGGCCGAGATGCGCGACGCCTTCCGGCTCTTCGCCCCTTTCGAGGGAGTGCCCAAGGTCACGGTCTTCGGCTCCGCCCGCACGCGGCAGGACGATCCTCTCTACGTCCAGGCGCGAGCCGTCGCCGAGGCTCTCGCCGCGGACGGCTGGATGGTCGTGACGGGCGCCGGCCCCGGCATCATGCAGGCCGCCGCCGAGGGCGCGGGTCCTGCACTCTCGCTGGGCGTGTCGATCCGGCTGCCGTTCGAGGAGAAGGCGAACAGCCTCGTCGCGGGGAGCGATCACGTCGTCGCGATGAAGTACTTCTTCACCCGCAAGCTGAT
The DNA here is from genome assembly GCF_040302605.1 of Microbacterium sp. NPDC097977. Classification (NCBI taxonomy): domain Bacteria; kingdom Bacillati; phylum Actinomycetota; class Actinomycetes; order Micrococcales; family Microbacteriaceae; genus Microbacterium; species Microbacterium sp. NPDC097977. Next base: position 82,948 of record NZ_JBEOUR010000004.1, on the reverse strand, counting down.
GCTGATCAAGGAATCCATCGGATTCATCTGCCTCCCCGGCGGCTTCGGCACCCTCGACGAGATGTTCGAGCTCCTCACTCTGCAGCAGACGGGAAAGGCCGAGCCGACCCCCATCGTGCTGCTCGACGAACCGGGCGGCACCTTCTGGAACGGGCTCAAGCGGTTCATAGATGAAGATCTCGCGCCCACCGGGGTGATCTCCGAGGGTGACTTCGACCGCGTCGTCATCACGGACTCGGTCCGGTCGGCGGCCGCCGTGATCGCCGGATTCTGGCGCAACTACGACTCGCTGCGGTGGGTGGGCGACACGCTCGTGCTCCGCCTGCGCGCAGAGCCGACCGATGCCGAGCTCGAGGCACTCAACGAGCAGTTCGCCGGGATGCTGATCAGCGGCCGCATCGAGCGGTCCGCGCCGCGGTCACCCGAGGTCTCCGACGACGATGTGCTGCATCTGCCGAGGCTCGCGCTCCACCTGGACCAGCGACAGGTCGGCAACCTGTTCCGTCTGATCGGCGCGATCAACGCGCTGGAGTCTGCTCCCGCGCTCTGATGCCTGCCGCGAAGGCGGCCGGGTCGACCGACCGACCGAGGATGCGCTCGGCGGCTCGGTGCCCCGAATAGTAGGCGGCCCCCACCGTGGCGGGTTCGTCTCCCCAGGTGGCCTCGCCCGCGAAGTGCAGCACGCCGTCGACCGGGCCGGCGAGGTCGTCGTGATCGCGGTGCGAGGACCCGACGGCGAGATGCGAGTACGACCCGTTCGAGAACGGGTCGTGTCCCCACCGGGTGATCCACCGTGCCGTGGGGGCTCCGACGGCGTCGCCGTACAGCCTGTGCAGGGCGGCGAGCACGTCCGCGACGATCTCGTCGTCGGTGAGTTCCTGCATCCGCTTCCCGAACGGGCCGGCGGCGAAGGTGAGGAGGGTGGGCAGACCGCTGACGGCCGACACGTCGTACCAGGAGTGCCAGTGCTCGCCCGCCTCGCCGAGTGCCCGCAGCACATAGCTGTCGTCGTCCCAGAAGCGCACCGGGAACTGGAGGAAGATCTTGTTGAAGACGCCCATTCCGAGACGTTCCACGGGGCCTGCGACGGCATCGGGCAGCGGAGGGGTGAAGTCGATCGAACCGGCCTTGAGCACGCCGAGCGGCACCGTGACCAGCGCGGTGCGGGCCGAGAATTCGCCCTCCGCCGTCGTGACGGTCACTCCGTCCGCGGTGCGCGCGACGCGCGTCACGACGTGGTCGAACCGGATGTCGAGGCCGGCGGCGATGCGCCGGGGGAGCTCATCGTACCCACGGGGGAAGATCACCTCGTCGCCGTCGATCTCGTCCTCGTCGAGACCGTGCGCGTCGAGGTCTCCGATCCACGCCCCGCACTGCTCCTCGACCCGGTGGCGGAAGAACTCGCGGATCTCGTCGATCCGCTCCGGCGCAAGGCCCGATCTGTCGAGGGCGCGCTCGGTGACGTCGAGGTAGGTGTCGCCGGGAGAGGAGGCCGCGATCTCCTCGACGAGCAGGCGATCGGCCTCGGCGACGTCCTCGACCCACTGCGCGGTGGCGGCGGCGTCCATACGCGCACCGTCTCCGTCGAAGTTCTCGATCGGTCGGCCGCCGGCCTGGAAGCTGCCGACCGTGTACTCGATGCTGGGGATGCCGAGCTCCTGCACGAGTTCCCAGAGCGGCGAGTCGTCGATCCCGTGGACCCACGAGGCACCGAGGTCGACGGGGAAGTCCGCGGAGCGGTCGGTGTTCATCCGTCCGCCGATGCGGTCGCGACCCTCCAGCACGAGCACCGACTCGCCGGCGTCCGCGAGCATCCGCGCCGCGGTCACGCCCGACATCCCGGCGCCGATCACGATCGTGTCGTACGTGGTCACTGGATCCTCCTGCGGGTGTCACCGGGCTGCGCTGCGCCGCACTCGTGGCACGGGCGGTGGGCACAGGGTATCGTGGTACGGATGTCGCGTGTGCACACCCGCGCGACGAGAGCTGAATAGGGAGTTGTCATGGATATCGAACTGAGTCTGCTGCGTGGGATCGAGAAGGAGAAGGCGATTCCCTTCGACGAACTCGTCTCGATCATCGAACAGGCCATCCTGACCGCCTACTCCAAGCACGTCTCCGAAGACGGCGCCACCCCTGAGGGCGTGCGCGTCGAGCTCGACCGCCGCACCGGCCACGTCGCCGTGCTGCAGGTCGTCAAGGACGACGAGGGCGCGATCATCGGCGAGGAGGATGCGACTCCCGGTGACTTCGGTCGTATCGCCGCTTTCGCCGCGAAGCAGGTCATCAGCCAGCGTCTTCGCGACATCGCCGACGACGTCGTGCTCGGCGACTTCAAGGACAAGGAAGGCGACATCGTCGCCGGCGTCGTGCAGCAGGGGCCGAACCCGCGCATGATCCACGTCGACCTCGGAGCCGTCGAGGCGATCCTGCCGCCCGAGGAGCAGGTCCCCGGCGAGGTGTACGCGCACGGTTCGCGTCTGCGCGTGTACGTCACCAGCGTCGCCAAGGGGCTCAAGGGTCCGCAGATCACGGTCTCGCGCACGCACCCCGGACTCGTCCGCAAGCTGTTCGCGCTCGAGGTTCCCGAGATCGCCGCCGGGCTCGTCGAGATCGTGTCCCTCGCGCGCGAGGCCGGACACCGCACCAAGATCGCCGTCAGGGCGAACGACCCCGCGATCAACGCCAAGGGCGCCTGCATCGGCGAGATGGGGCGACGCGTCCGCGCCGTCACCGAGGAGCTCGCGGGGGAGAAGATCGACATCGTCGACTACGACCCCGAGCTCGCTCCCTTCGTGGCCAACGCGCTGTCGCCGGCGAAGGTGACCAGCTCGTTCATCCTCGATGCGAACACCAAGGCCGTGCGCGCACTCGTGCCGGATTACCAGCTCTCGCTGGCGATCGGCAAGGAGGGGCAGAACGCGCGCCTCGCCGCCAAGCTCACCGGTGCGAAGATCGACATCCAGCCCGACAGCGTCCTCGACTGACCACGCGGCACGTACGACTCGCGGCTCTCACGTGAGTCGTACGGGAACTCAGGTGTAAGATGGAACCCGTACGAACGTGCGTCGGCTGTCGCACGCGTGCTCCCCGCTCCACTCTGCTCAGGGTGGTGTCCCAGAACGACATCCTCATCCTCGATGAGAGTGCTGTCCTGCCGGGGCGCGGCGCGTGGGTGCATCCGACACCGGAATGCATGGAAGCCGCTCTGCGGCGCCGCGCCTTCGGAAGAGCACTGCGCGTGACCAGCGAACTGGACACGCGGAACATCGCACAGCATCCACCAAGAAACAAAGGCTGAACAGCTATGGAAACAAAGTGAACGGCTCGAAATGAGACCCGTCCGCGACTAGTGGTCTGCCCTGTCTGGGTGGACCGACTCAGACAGGAGAATTGTGGCTGGTAAACCACGCGTACACGAGATCGCCGCCGAACTCGGCGTCGACAGCAAGATCGCACTTGCAAAGCTCAAGGAACTCGGAGAGTTCGTCAAGAGCCCCTCTTCGACCATCGAACCGCCGGTGGCGCGCAAGCTGCGCGCGGCGATCGAGGCGGATGCTTCGCTGAAGCCGTCCGCAGACACCACGTCGGCCGCGAAGCCCGGTGCCGCCAAGCCCGGTGCTGCCAAGCCCGGTGCCGCCAAGACCGGCGCTGCCAAGCCCGCGGCCGCACGGCCCGGCGCCCCGACCCCCGGCCCCAAGCCCGGTCCGAAGCCGGCACCCGCGCCCGAGCAGCCCGCTGCTCCGGTCGAGGAGGCTCCGGCTCCGCAGGCTGCACCCGCAGCGGCGACCCCCGGACCCGCCGAGGCGAAACCCGCCGAGGCGAAGTCCGAAGAGGCGAAGCCCGCCGATGGTGGAGCGCCGAAGCCCGGCGCCCCGCGCCCCGGCAACAACCCGTTCTCGTCGGCTCAGGGCATGGGCCAGCGCCCGGCCGGCCCTCGTCCGGGTAACAACCCGTTCGCGTCGGCTCAGGGCATGGGCCAGCGCCCGAGCCCGACCCCCGGCAACATCCCGCGTCCGCAGGCGCCTCGTCCCGGCGCGCCGCGTCCGGGTGCGCCTCGTCCCGGTTCCCCCCGTCCCGGCGCTCCGCGCGGTGGTCAGGGTGGTCGTCCCGGCGGTGCACCGTTCCAGCAGCGTCCCGGCGGCCCCGGCCGTCCCGGCGGTGCCGGTGGACCCGGTGGTGCAGGTGGCCCCGGTGCACGTCCCGGCGGCGGCTTCGCAGGTCGTCCCGGTGGCGGCGGAGGCCGTGGCCGTGGTCCCGGTGGAGGTACCGCAGGTGCCTTCGGCAAGGGCGGCGGCAAGAGCAAGCAGCGCAAGTCGCGGCGGGCGAAGCGGCAGGAATTCGAGATGCGGAGTGCTCCGGTCGTCGGTGGCGTCAACGTCACCCGCGGTAACGGAGAGGTCATCCGCATGCGCCGTGGCGCGTCCATCGCGGACTTCGCCGACAAGATCGAGACGCTGACCGGCTACACGGTCCAGCCCGGAACCCTCGTGACGATCCTCTTCAACCTCGGCGAGATGGCCACGGCCACCGAGTCGCTGGACGAGGCGACGTTCGAGGTGCTCGGCGAGGAGCTCGGCTACAAGATCCAGATGGTCTCGCCCGAGGACGAGGACAAGGAGCTCCTCGAGGGCTTCGGTCTCGACCTCGAGGCCGAGCTGGAGGCGGAGAGCGAGGACGACCTCGAGATCCGTCCCCCGGTCGTCACCGTCATGGGTCACGTCGACCACGGTAAGACCAGACTGCTCGACGCGATCCGTCAGACCAACGTCATCGACGGTGAAGCGGGTGGCATCACCCAGCACATCGGTGCGTACCAGGTCTGGACGGAGCACGAGGGCATCGAGCGGGCCATCACCTTCATCGACACCCCGGGTCACGAGGCGTTCACCGCCATGCGTGCCCGTGGTGCGCAGGTGACCGACCTCGCGATCCTCGTGGTCGCGGCCGACGACGGCATCATGCCGCAGACGGTCGAGGCCCTCAACCACGCCCAGGCGGCCAATGTGCCGATCGTGGTCGCGGTGAACAAGGTCGACAAGCCCGACGCCAACCCGGCCAAGGTCCGTCAGCAGCTGACCGAGTACGGTCTGGTCGCTGAGGAGTACGGCGGAGACGTGCTGTTCGTCGATGTGTCGGCTCGTGCCAACACCGGCATCCAGGAACTCCTGGACGCGGTGCTGCTCACCGCCGATGCGGGTCTCGACCTCACCGCGAACCCGAACAAGGGCGCGCGTGGTGTGGCCATCGAGGCGAAGCTCGACAAGGGCCGCGGATCGGTCGCCACGGTGCTCATCCAGTCCGGAACGCTCCGGATCGGAGACGCCATCGTCGCCGGAACCGCGTACGGACGAGTTCGTGCGATGGCCGACGAGAACGGCGAGCAGGTCCTCGAGGCCTACCCGTCGCGTCCCGTGCAGGTCCAGGGTCTCAACTCGGTGCCTCGTGCCGGTGACGTCTTCATCGTGACCGAGGAAGACCGTATGGCCCGTCAGATCGCTGAGAAGCGTGAAGCGGTCGAGCGCAACGCGCAGCTGGCCAAGGCCCGCAAGCGCATCTCGCTCGAGGACTTCACCCGTGCTCTCGAGGACGGCAAGGTCGAGTCGCTCAACCTCATCATCAAGGGTGACGTCTCCGGTGCCGTCGAGGCGCTCGAGGAGTCGCTGCTCAAGATCGAGGTCGACGACTCGGTGCAGCTCCGCATCATCCACCGCGGTGTCGGTGCGATCACGGAGTCCGACGTGAACCTGGCGACGATCGACAACGCGATCATCGTGGGCTTCAACGTCCGTCCCGACACGAAGGCGCGCGAGCGCGCTCAGCGTGAGGGCGTCGACATCCGGTTCTACTCGGTGATCTACAACGCGATCGACGAGATCGAGAGCTCGCTCAAGGGCATGCTCAAGCCGGAGTACGAAGAGATCCAGTCGGGTGTTGCCGAGATCCGCGAGGTGTTCCGCTCCTCGAAGTTCGGCAACATCGCCGGTGTCATCGTGCGGTCGGGAACGATCACGCGAAACGCCAAGGCTCGTGTCATCCGCGATGGCGTCGTGATCGCCGATGGCCTCGCCATCGAGTCGCTGCGTCGCTTCAAGGACGACGTCACCGAGGTGCGCACGGACTACGAGGCCGGTATCGGCCTCGGCAAGTTCAACGACATCCAGATCGGCGACGAGATCGAGACGACGGAACTGGTCGAGAAGCCGCGCGGCTGATCGAGTTCGATATATCTTCGGGCGTCCTTCGCTCCGGCTCCTCAGCGGGCCAGCGAGACGAAGGGCGCCCGAAGGGTACGCAGAGGGAGAGAACAATGGCTGGTGAACGTCAGGCCCGTCTGGCCGATCGGATCCGAGTGATCCTTGCCGAGCGACTGGAGAAGGGGCTGCGCGACCCGCGCCTCGGCTTCGTGACCCTCACCGACTGCCGCGTCAGCGGCGATCTGCAGCACGCCTCCGTCTTCTACACCGTGCTCGGCACGGAGGAGGAGCGGATCGCCAGCGGTGCCGCCCTGGCATCGGCGACGGGCATGCTGCGCAGCGAGGTGGGACGACAGCTGAGCACCCGACTGGTGCCGACGCTCGAGTTCATCCCGGATGCTCTGCCCGAGAACGCCGACCACATCTCCGCGCTGCTCCGCGAGGCGCAGCAGCGTGACGCGGAGGTCGCGGCGCTCGCGTCGTCGGCGTCGCACGCGGGAGAGGCTGACCCCTACTTGCATCCGGATGAGGACGACTCGCGCTCCTGACCTGTGCCTGCCCCGCTCCGAGTGCGAGGGCTTGCTACCCTCACCTGAACGAGCGGATGCTCGTACGGACTCGGGGGGTTCGGCATCGACGGATCGAGTGCGCGGGGGGCGGTCTCGATCGACCCCGCCTCACTGGAGGCTCTGGTCTCCGCATTGCTGGATGACGACCTGAGTTGTGCTCCGCACGTGGTCGCGAGGCTCGTGTCGGAGGTGACGGGAGACACGGCGACCGTCAGGGCCATGGCGGCCAGGCTCGATTTCGCGCAGCGCCAGGGGCTCAGGGCGCTGCCGTCACCGTTGCCGTCGGTGCCCGAGATCGACGCGCTCTACGAGAGCCTGCAGCTCGCCGACCGCGATCGTGATCTGCTCCTCGCGGTGGCGCTGCACTTCAGCGACTCCCTCGAGCCGATCCTCGCGTTCGACGGGCGCACCGCCGGTGAGCTGGCGTCCGGCCCGGTCGGGGAGCTGATCGAGATGCACGCCGGAAGGATCCGACTGATCGATCCCCGGCTCGCCATCTGGCTGCAGACCGGGACGCCCGCCTCACACACGGTGGCGGTGCACGCGCGTCTGCACCGTGTCTTCCTGGCCCGCGGGGAGCAGGTGTGCGCGGACTGGCATGCGGCGAGGTCGTCCACGTCCCCGAGCCCGGTGGCCGCGAGCGAGCTCATTCGCACGGCCCGCATCCTCTCGCAGGCCGGGCGGAGCGGGCGGGCGTTCCAGATCGCCGGCGAGGCGGCGTCCCACACGTCCGGCGCGGAGCACGACGAGGCCACGCTCGTGGCCGGGGTCTCGGCGATCGCCGCGGGCCACGCTGTGGACGCCGTGCGACTGCTCGTCGGGCTGTACCCCGATGCCGCCGAGCGCCACCGCCTGCAGGGTCTCGGGGGTCTGCTGGTCGCTCAGGCCTGTGTCCGGGGCGCCGTGCCGGAGCTGGACGCCCACACGTTCACGCCGCGGACCGACGACCTCGACGACTGGTACTCCTGGACGCGGGCCTCGGGGCTCGCGGCGTTCTTCTGCGCCGAGCGCGGTGATCGCCGGGGGATGCGTGCCTGGCTCGACGCCATGCGGGAGGGCAGCGCGAAGGTGGGCGCGGACCGCTGCCTGCGCGACCCCGTCGTGGCCCTCTCGTGGTTGGTTCTCGGCGACAGGGACATCGACGACGTGCAGGGGACGGGCCCGCTCTCGAGGGGAATCCTCGGCGCGCTTCATGCGGGTATGGAGGGGGACTTCGATCTCGGCCTCCGCCTGCTGGCCGCCTGGGATACGGGGATGGCCGCGGAGGTCGATCCGCTCGTCGCCGGGTTCGAGCGCAGTCCGCTGGTCGCCGCCTACCGCGCGGTGGTCGAGGTGCTGCTGCTGATGTGGCGGGGTGATATCGGTGCGGCCCGCATCAGGATGATGAGGGCGGCTGTCGCGCTGCCCGTCGCACTGCCGTTCGCGGGCCTCGGCGTGGTGATCACCCGCCGTCTCGACCTCGCCGTGCTCGGCACGCTCGGCCCCTTCGCCCGCGCTCTCACGGCTGCGCTCCCGACGCCGCAGCAGATCGATCGGCTGGTGGATCGGGGTATAGAGGCCTTCCTGGCCGGCGAGGAGGACGAGGCCATCGCGCTGATGCGACTGTGGCACGATCGCGGGGCACCCCGGCCGGCGCTGTCCGTGCCGGGGCTGGAGGAGGCGAGTATCGAGAGCGATGAAGACCCGCCGCGGTCCGCGCCGATCGAACCGCCCGAGATCGCCCTCGCCCGCAGGCTTCGCTCCCGCATCCTGAACCTGCCCGGACAGGACTGGCGGGCCGAGCGCGCCTCGATCTCCGAGGCGGCACGCACCCTCCGATCCCCGTTCACCCGCGGTCGCGTCGAGGCCATGATCGGCATCCGGTGGATTCGTGACGGCGAGGTCGCGGTCGGCCGCGACTACCTGGCGGCCGCCCGGCATCTGCTGGAGGTGTCGGGTGCGTCCGCCTGGTCTCGCGCGGTGGAGAGCCGGATCGACCGGGTGGATGCCGAAGAGACGGCGCCGCTCGCGAAGGATCCCCTCTCCTCGTCGCGGCGGGTGTGGGAGGCGCAGCTGACCGCCCGCGAGCTCGAGGTGGCCATGCTGGCCGTCGAGGGGGCGTCGAACCGTGACATCGCCGATGCGCTGCACGTGTCCGTGCGAACCGTCGAGGTGCACCTCGGGCGGGTCTTCGGCAAGCTCGACGTGCGCACGCGCGTCGAGCTCACGGTCCTGGCCCACCGGATCGGTGGATAGCATGCTCGCTCGGCACGGATCGGCGTCCTGGCGAGCGGAGAGGGCTCAGCGGGCGGAGAGCGCTCAGCGGGGGAGAGAGATCAGCTCGCCGTCGGCCTCGGCCAGCCCGTCGGCGATGAGGGAGTCGATGGCACGGTGTCGTTGCAGCGGGTCCGGCCACTCGGGCAGCACGGATTCGAGCGGCACCGAGTCCGGAGCCGCGTCGCGGAGGATTCTGAGCACCGCCCCGCGCGCCTGCCGATCCGAGCCTTCGAACGACGCCTGACGGCGCCGGGCATCGCCGGTGTCCGGCCGACCTGCGGCGACCCAGGCGCAGCCCCCGAGGAGGGGGCAGGCCTCGCACCGGGGCGATCTCGAGGTGCACACCGTCGCGCCGAGCTCCATCGCCGCGGCGTTGAACACGGCGGACTCTCCGACGTCCTCCGGCAGGAGCTCTTCCATGAGCACCAGATCTCGGCGGGACGGAGGTCCGGGCTGCGCCTGCCCGAGGACCGCCCGGGCCAGCACCCTGCGGGTGTTCGTGTCGACGACGGGGTGACGGTCGGCGTAGGCGAACACGGCGACCGCCCGTGCCGTGTAGTCGCCGATCCCGGACAGTCTCAGCAACGCCTCCACGTCGCGCGGCACGACGCCGTCGTGGCGTTCCGTGATCTCGACGGCCGCCCGGTGCAGCCAGAGTGCACGGCGGGGATAGCCGAGGTTGGCCCACTGCTGCACGACCTCGGCCGTCGTCGCCGCGGCGAGGGCCGACGGTGTGGGCCAGCGGGCGAGCCATGCCTCCAGATGCGGGATCACTCGATTCACCGGTGTCTGCTGCAGCATGAACTCGCTGACCAGCGTCCCCCAGGCGCCGAACTCGTCGTGGAACTCCGACCGTCTCCACGGGAGGTCGCGTGCGGCGTCGCGGTACCACCGGGCCAGAGGCATCGTCACGGCATCGGCGGGAGGGGGAGTCGAGCGCACCTCGACAGCCTAGGCGAACGGTGCCGGGCAGCGACCGCCCCGACGACCCTCGATGTCCGTGCCGATGCGGAGCCTGCCGCACCGTAGGCTTGAGGGATGGTCTCGCCCGGCATCCTCCTCGTCGACAAGCCCGCTGGGCTGACCAGCCACGATGTCGTCGCCCGCACGCGGCGCGCCCTCGGCACCCGCAAGGTCGGGCACGCCGGCACGCTCGATCCGATGGCCACGGGCCTGCTCGTGATCGGTGTCGAAGGAGCCACGCGGCTGCTGACGTTCATCGTCGGTGCGGACAAGACGTACGAGGCGACGATCCGACTCGGACAGACCACGGGAACCGACGACGCGGACGGCGAGGTCCTGACCCGCGCCCCCGAGCAGGCCTGGGCCGCGGTGACCCCCGAGCGCGTGGCCGCCGGCATCGCATCGCTCACCGGTGCCATCTCCCAGGTCCCGAGCTCCGTGTCCGCGATCAAGGTCGACGGACGTCGTGCCTACGATCGTGTGCGCGACGGCGAGGAGGTCGTCCTCGCGGCGCGCGAGGTCACCGTCTCCCGGTTCGATGTCCTCGCAGAGCGCCGCGGTGAGGGCTTCCTCGACCTCGATGTCGTCGTCGACTGCTCCTCGGGCACCTACATCCGCTCGCTGGCCCGCGATCTGGGTGCCGACCTCGGCGTCGGCGGTCACCTGACGGCGCTGCGCCGCACGCGCGTCGGGGACTTCGACGTCGCGGATGCCGTGCAGATCGAGGAGGCGACGGAGTCCGCGCTGCTCACCCCTGCGGCCGCAGCCGTGCGCGTGCTCGATGCCCTGCGGGTGTCGGGCGACGAGGCACGCGACCTCCGGCACGGCAAACGGCTCGCACAGCAGGCCGTGCGCCTGAACGGGGCGCTCGCTGCCGCGATCGATGAGGATGACGTCCTCGTCGGCGTGGTCGAGAAGCGCGGCACCGACCTGAAGAGCGTCATGAACATGCCCGAGGTGCAGCGATGATCCTGTGGCTCACTCTCGCGCAGGTGGCCGTCGCGGTCGTCGCGGGTCTCTTCTGCCTCGTCGCCGGGCTCGCGGGCAGGCGTCCGAGCGACTACTCGGTGGGTGCTCTCGCCCTCGTCGAGCTGCTGCTGATCGTGCAGGTGGTCGTCGCCATCGTCGCACCGCTCGCGGGCAACCCTCCCACCGGCGATCTGCTCGAATACTGGGTCTACCTCGTCTCGGCCGTGCTGCTGCCGATCGGCGCCGTGCTCTGGGCTCTCATGGAGCGCAGCCGCTGGAGCACCGTCATCCTCGGGGTCGCCGCGCTCGCCGTCGCGATCATGGTGTGGCGCATGCACGTCATCTGGACGATCCAGATCGCCTGAGCCGCTGGGGCGCTGCCGTGGCGCGCATCTCGTGCCCCGGCCCGGAACTAGAATGGGTGGCGCTATGAGCACCACCGTCCCCACCTCCCGGATGACCGGCATCGGCCGCGTCCTCGTGATCGTCTACGCCGTGATGGCACTGGCCGCGACCGGTCGGAGCTTCGTGCAGATCTTCCGACAGTTCGACGAGGCACCGGTGGCGTACGCGCTCTCGGCACTCGCCGCCGCCGTGTACATCCTCGCGACGCTCGCCCTCGTGCTCGCCGGCCGTCGCGGCTGGTACGTCGTTGCCTGGGTGGCGATCGTGTTCGAGCTCACCGGCGTGCTGGTGGTCGGGGCGCTGAGCATCTTCCTCCCCGATCTGTTCCCGCACGACACCGTATGGTCGATGTTCGGTCGCGGGTACCTGTTCATCCCGCTGGTCCTGCCGGTGTTCGGCATCTGGTGGCTCCGCACCCACCGGCCGGTCGAGAGGACCGCGGCACGGGCGTCCGTCGAGGTCGGCGCGTGATCGTCTTCCGCGACCCGAACGAGATTCCGAACGACTTCGGCGCCTCCGCCGTCGCGATCGGCAAGTTCGACGGGGTGCACGCGGGACACCGCGCGGTCATCCGCCGTCTGACGGAGGTTGCCGCCGAGTCCGGTCTGCGCACCGTCGCGGTCACGTTCGACCGGAACCCGCTCGCGGTGCTCCGCCCCGATCGGTGCCCCGAGAACGTGGTCACGGTCGACCGCAAGCTCGAGCTGCTCGGTGAGCTGGCTCTCGACGCCACCCTTCTGCTGACCTTCGACGCGGAGTTCGCCTCCCGCAGTGCCGAGGACTTCGTCACCGGCATCCTCGTCGATGCGCTCCGGGTCTCGACCGTGCTGGTGGGCGAGGATTTCCGATTCGGCCGCGGTGGAGAGGGCACGCCGGCGCTGCTGCGGGAACTCGGGCCGCGGTACGGGTTCACGGTGGAGGTGGTCGACGACGTCTTCCTCGACGGCTCCGACCGCCGTGTGTCCTCGACCTGGATCCGGGAGCTGCTGATGGCCGGCGACGTGACGGCCGCCGCGCGGGTGCTCGATCGCAACGTCGACGTGCGCGGCGAGGTCGTGCACGGTCTCAAGCGCGGCCGAGAGCTGGGCTTCCCGACCGCCAACCTCTCGGCATCCGTCGACTCCTTCGTGCCGGCGGACGGTGTGTACGCGGGGTGGCTGATCGATCACGTGACCGGCATCCGTCATCGTTCCGCGATCTCGGTGGGCACCAACCCCACCTTCGACGACGTGCTCGAGCGGCAGGTCGAGGCCCACGTCATCGGCGAGACGGACCTCGATCTCTACGGTCATGACGTGACCGTGGAGTTCGTGAGCCGTCTGCGCGGCATGGTGGCCTTCGAGGGCATCGAGAAGCTCAAGGATCAGATGGCCGCCGACGTCGACGATGCGGAGCGCGTGCTCGCCGGGGCACGCTGACGGGATTCCGACTCTCCTGCGATGTTCCGCGTCCGCCGGCGTGATGGCATAGGATTGGCGTCGGTGGTTCACGGTCCTCGCGTCAGTCGTGTCGACGATCACCGGAATCACCGTTCGTACGGTCCTGGCTCACGCCACACGCGGACATCGAGAACGGCCTCTGCATCCCCGGGATGCTTCGGCCTTCACGCTCAGGAGGAGCATGCCGACCACGGCAACCGCCGCATCGCGGCGCAAGAAGACGTCTCGTCGCGATGACGAGGCACCACTCATCCCGATCCTCGCGCGCAAGGTGCGCGAGATCGAGGCGAAGTCCCAGCGCGGAAAGCTCGGCCCGACCAATCGGGTCAAGTTCCAGGTGATCGCTTTCCTGGTGCGCGAGGAGCGCGCCAGGGTGAAGGCGGACACCGAGATCGTCGATTCCGCCAGGGCGGAGCTGCTCAAGCGGCTCGACGGCGTGGCGACGATCCTGGCGAAGACCGCGGCGCGCGACACCTCGCTGATCCAGCTGCTCGAGGCGGATCAGGCGACGTCGCCCGTGGCGAAGCGCATGCGTCGCGACTGGCTGCTCGAATCGGGTGCGGAGCTCGCGCCCGAGGAACTGATCATCGCGGACGTCGCTCCGGTGCAGACGCCCGTCGTCTCCGCGGCGATCGCCGAGCGCCAGGTCACGCCGCCGTCCGTCGAGGCGCGCCAGCTCGCCAACCCGTTCCTCGTGCCCGACCTCACGCCTCGCGCGGCCACCACGCCCCGCCGTCGTCTGGACGGCTGGGAGCTCATGGGCCCGCTGTACAAGTCGTTCGAGACGGGAGCCGGGGGAGGGGCGGCCAGCATGGATCTGCCTCCCGCACCCGAGTACGACCACCTCTCGCCCAAGGGGCTCGAGATCATGGTGCACCAGTCCCGTTTCCTCGAGGCCGTGCGAGAGGGCCATCGGAGCTTCCTGCTCGCCGATGAGCCCGGCCTGGGCAAGACCGCGCAGTCGGTGCTGGCCGCCTCCGTCGCCGGGGCCTACCCGCTGCTGGTCGTCGTGCCCAACGTCGTGAAGATGAACTGGGCCCGCGAGGTCGAGCGGTGGACGCCGCAGCGGCGCGCGACGGTGATCCAGGGCGACGGAACGGACATCGACGCCTTCGCCGACATCTTCATCGTGAACTATGAGATCCTCGACCGGCACATGTCGTGGCTCGCCTCGATCGGACTGCGGGGCATGGTCGTCGATGAAGCGCACTTCATCAAGAACCTCAGCTCGCAGCGTTCGCAGAACGTGCTGTCGCTCGCCAACCGGGTGCGCGAGCGCACCCCGGGCGGAAAGCCGCTCATGCTGGCGCTCACCGGAACCCCGCTCATCAACGACGTCGAGGACTTCGACGCGATCTGGCGCTTCCTCGGCTGGACCACGGGCGAGAAGCCCGGACCGGAGCTGATGGAGAAGCTCGACGCGACCGGGTTCACGCCGGCCGACAAGGCCTTCTATCCCGAGGCGCGTGAAGCGGTGATCTCGATGGGGATCGTCCGTCGGAAGAAGAAGGACGTCGCCGCCGATCTGCCGGACAAGCTCATCGCCGATCTGCCCGTGCAGCTCGACGACGAGTTCGGGCGCAGCATCCGCCAGGCGGAGCGCGAGCTGGGCGAGCGGCTCGCCGCGCGCTACCGTCGCATCCTTGAGGCCCGCGGCGACCGCGGGCTCGCGCCGGGGGAGATCGACGACGACATCGTGCGTCTCGTCTCGCAGAACGAGCTCGAGGAGTCCAAGGCCGCGGGAACCGGGGGCGACAACGTCTTCACCATGGTCCGCCGGATCGGACAGGCCAAGGCGCATCTCGCCGCGGACTACGCCGCCCAGCTGCAGCGCTCGGTCGGCAAGGTCGTGTTCTTCGCGAAGCACATCGACGTGATGGATCAGGCGGAGGCGCACTTCGCGTCTGTCGGGATCCGTGCGGTGTCGATCCGTGGAGATCAGACCACGACGACGCGCCAGCAGGCGATCGATGACTTCAACGGCGATCCGGGAGTCGGCATCGCCGTCTGCTCGCTCACCGCGGCGGGTGTGGGCCTCAACCTGCAGGCCGCATCGAACGTCGTGCTCGCGGAGCTCTCGTGGACGGCCGCCGAGCAGACGCAGGCGATCGACCGCGTGCACCGAATCGGTCAGGACGAGCCGGTGACCGCCTGGCGGATCATCGCGGCGCACACGATCGACGCGAAGATCGCGGAGCTCATCGACCAGAAGCAGGGGCTCGCCGCCCGTGCACTCGATGGCGAGGCCATGGACCAGGCTGCGGCCGAGCCCGTGCAGCTCGGTGCGCTCATGCACCTGCTCCGGGAGACGCTCGCCACCTCCTGAGCGAAGCAGTCCTCCGAGATCGGCGTCAAGAACCACGGTTCTTGACGCCGATCTCGCGCCGTACAGGGCGTGATCGCGAATATTCGGGAGATCGTGGCCGAACCTCGGGCAAGATCCGCGGTTTTCCTCCTCTCGAATGGCGCCCGCACGTCGCAGACCGATAGTGTCGATCGCAGGCACCGTCGCCTGTTCCCTTTCCCCTGAACCCGTCTGAGGCAAGCATGAAGATCGGCATTCTGACGAGCGGCGGCGACTGCCCCGGACTCAACGCGGTCATCCGCGGCATCGTGCTCAAGGGCACCACCACGTACGATCTCGAGTTCGTCGGCATCCGCGACGGATGGCGCGGAGTCGTCGACGGCGACTTCTTCCCGCTCACCCGTCACGAGGTCAAGGGACTCTCGAAGGTCGGCGGCACGATCCTCGGCACGAGCCGGACGAACCCGTACGAGGGGGAGCGCGGCGGAGCGGAGAACATCGCCAAGACCCTGTACGGCCACAAGATCGACGGAATCATCGCGATCGGCGGCGAGGGGACCCTGGCCGCGGCCGACCGTCTCGCGAAGGACGGCATCAACGTCATCGGCGTGCCCAAGACGATCGACAACGACCTGCGGGCGACCGACTACTCCTTCGGCTTCGACACCGCGGTGAACATCGCCACGGACGCCATGGATCGACTGCGCACCACGGGCGACTCCCACCAGCGCTGCATGGTCGCCGAGGTCATGGGACGTCACGTCGGATGGATCGCGCTGCACGCCGGCATGGCTGCGGGCGCCCACGCGATCTGCATCCCCGAGGTCCCGATGTCGATCGACGACATCTGCGATCTCGTCTCGAGCGCCCATGATCGCGGTCGCGCCCCGCTGGTCGTGGTGTCCGAGGGCTTCAAGCTGCTCGGCATGGACGAGGCCTTCAGCGACAAGGGCCTGGATGCCTTCAACCGCCCGCGTCTCGGCGGCATCGGCGATCAGCTCGCCCCGGCCATCGAGCGGATCACCGGCATCGAGACGCGTGCGACGATCCTCGGCCACATCCAGCGCGGCGGCTCCCCGTCGGCATTCGACCGCGTGCTCGCCACGCGCCTCGGTCTGCACGCCGCAGACGCGATCGTCGATGGCTCCTGGGGACAGATGGTCGCCATGCAGGGCACCGACATCGTGCGGGTCCCGTTCGCCGAGGCGCTGGGCGAGCTCAACACGGTTCCGCGCAGCCGGTACGACGAGGCCGCGGCGCTCTTCGGCTGAACACGGGACTCGGCTGAACACGGGACTCGCCCGAACGCGGGATGCGTCGCAGCGGAGCATCCTGAGTCCGGACCGTCGTCCTGATCCCGCGGGGTGACCACCCCGCGGGTCTCACTCCCGGGCGAGCCCCACCGTGTCGAGGATCCAGGCCAGCTCGAACGCGCGCTCCCGCCACGAGTTGTAGCGCCCGCTGACGCCGCCGTGCCCGGCGACCATCTCGCACTTGAGCAGCGCATCTGCGGCACCGGCGACGCGCAGCGCGGCGATCCACTTCGCCGGCTCCACGTAGAGCACGCGCGTGTCGTTGAGTGAGGTCACCGCGAGGATGCGGGGGTAGGCGACGCCGTCACGGACGTTCTCGTAGGGCGAGTACGACTTCATGTACTCGTAGACGTCGGCCCCGTGCAGCGGGTCTCCCCACTCGTCCCATTCGATGACGGTCAGGGGGAGCGAGGGATCGAGGATCGTGGTGAGGGCGTCCACGAAGGGAACAGCCGCCAGCACGCCGGCGAAGAGCTCGGGAGCGAGGTTGGTGATCGCCCCCATCAGCAGTCCACCCGCGCTGCCGCCCTCGGCGACCAGCGTCTCGGGGGAGGTGATCCCCTCGTCGACGAGGTGCCTGGCGCACGCCACGAAATCGGTGAACGTATTGCGCTTGTTCAGCAGTTTGCCGTCCTCGTACCACTGGCGCCCCATCTCACCCCCGCCGCGGACGTGCGCGACGGCGAAGACGATGCCGCGGTCGAGCTCCGAGAGGCGTGCGACCGAGAAGCCCGGGTCGATCGAGTGCTCGTACGACCCGTAGCCGTAGAGGTGCACGGGGCGAGGCTCGGCTCCGGGGGCGCCGAACGAGCGCTTCCAGACGAGTGAGATCGGCACTCTCGTGCCGTCGGATGCCGTCGCCCAGGCGCGCTCCTGGCCGTAGTCGAGCGGGTCGTAGCCGCCCAGCACCGATACCTGCTTGCGCAGCTCGAGCTCACGGGTGGCGAGGTCGAGCTCGTAGACCGTTCCGGGAGTGACGAACGAGGTGTACCCGAGCCGGAGGAACGGCGAATGCCACTCGGGGTTGCCGCTGACTCCCGCCGAGTACAGCGGCTCGTCGAAGACGACATCCTCCACGTCATCCGTCGCGTAGTCGAGGAGTCCGACGCGCTCCAGTCCCTCGCTGCGGTACTCCACGGTCGCGAAGTCGCGGAACGCGTCCATGCCGAGCAGTCGCCGGCCCGGCTCGTGCGCGAGCACCACGCGCCGTTCGCCGAGCGGGTCGGCGGCGGCCACCGAGACGAGCTCGAAGTCCAGAGCGCCGTCGTTGTGCAGGATGTAGAGCCGGTCCTCGCCGTCGACCACGGCGTGCTCGAGCGAGTACTCGACGCCCTCGCGACGCGGCCACACGATCTGCGGCGCCGCGGTCAGGTCACCGGACAGGTCGACGAGGTACTCCTCGCTCGTGATGCTGGAGCCGACGGCGATCACGAGGTACTTCCGGCTGCGCGTGATGCCCGCGCCGAGCCAGTACTTCTCGTCGGGCTCGTGGAAGAGCTTCACGTCATGCGTCACAGGGGTGCCGAGGCGGTGCAGCCAGAGGGTGTCGGGACGCCAGGCGTCGTCGCGCGTCGTGTAGAGGATGCCGGTGCCGTCGGGGGTGAAGAACGCGCCGCCGGTGTCGGGGATCTCGTCGGCGAGGGTCTCGCCGGTCACGAGGTCGCGAACGTGCACCGTATACAGCTCGTCACCCTCGAAGTCGGTGGCCCAGAGCATCTTCGTGGCATCGTCCGAGGTGTCGAAGGCGCCGAGCGAGAAGAACTCGTGTCCCTCTGCCTCGACGTTGCCGTCGAGCAGCACCGTCTCTCCCGGGACCGGGACACCGGGTTCGAGGACGGGAGGAGTCCAGTCTCCCTCGGCCGCGGCGGTGCGGCAGTGGATGCCGTACTGGGCGCCCTCCTCGGTGCGGCTGTAGTACCACCAGTCGCCGCGGCGGGTGGGGACCGAGAGGTCCGTCTCCTGAACGCGTCCCTTGATCTCCTGGAACAGCGTCTCCCGCAGCGGAGCCAGGTGATCGAGTTCGGCGTCGGTGTGCGCGTTCTCGGCCTCGAGGTGCGCGATCACCTCGGGGGAGTCCTTCGCGCGAAGCCACTCGTACGGATCGTCGAACGTGTCGCCGTGGTGAGTGCGGAGGGTCGAGCGGCGGTCTGCGATCGGAGCATCAGTCACGGGATCCACGCTAGCCCAGGTCGAGTTGACCGGCACTCGGGAGGGTGGGAAGATTCAACGGGGCCGGTTAACGGAAGTCAAACCCACGGTGAACTCTTCGTTCGTCACGTCGATCACGTCGACATCTCCTTCTTCCTCAACGACCGAAAGCGACCGGTGGAAACCGCAGCCCTCATCGTCGTGCTGGTGATCCTGCTGGCACTCTTCTTCGACTTCACCAACGGGTTCCACGACACCGCGAACGCGATGGCCACGCCCATCGCGACCGGCGCCCTCAAGCCCAAGACCGCGGTCCTCCTCGCGGCCGTGCTCAATCTGGTCGGAGCCTTCCTCTCGACGGAGGTCTCGAAGACCGTCTCGCACGGCATCATCCGGGAGGACACGATCCAGGGCGATGCGTTCCTGCCCATGATCTTCGCCGGGCTGATCGGCGCGATCACCTGGAACATGCTGACCTGGCTGCTCGGCCTGCCCTCGAGCTCCTCGCACGCGCTGTTCGGCGGACTGATCGGCGCGACGCTGGTCGGCGTCGGCGTGGGAGGAATCGACTTCGGCATGGTGCTGTCGAAGATCATCCTCCCGGCTCTGATCGCGCCGCTGACCGCCGGCATCATCGCCTTCGCGGCCACCAAGCTCGCCTACTCGATCACCCGGCGCTACGACGGCAAGCCCGACGGACGCGACGGCTTCCGGTGGGGACAGATCTTCACGTCGTCGCTCGTCGCCCTCGCGCACGGCACGAACGACGCGCAGAAGACCATGGGTGTCATCACGCTCGCGCTGATCACCGTCGGCTGGCAGAGCAGCTCGCAGGCGGATCCGCACCTGTGGGTCATCATCGCCTGCGCCGTCACGATCGCCCTCGGCACGTACCTCGGCGGATGGCGCATCATCCGCACACTCGGCAAGGGGCTCACCGAGGTCAAGCCGGCGCAGGGGTTCTCGGCCGAGAGCTCCACGGCCGCGACGATCCTCGCCTCCAGCGCGTTCGGCTTCGCGCTGTCGACCACTCAGGTCGCCTCGGGCTCGGTCATCGGCTCCGGCCTCGGCCGTCGCGGTTCGACCGTGCGCTGGCGGACAGCCGGGCGCATCGCGATCGGATGGCTGCTCACGCTTCCCGCCGCCGGCGCGGTCGGCGCTCTCGCGGCGCTGTTGATCACCTGGCTCGGCACCTGGGGCATCGCGATCGATGCGGTGCTCGCCCTCGTGGTCATCATCGGACTGTTCCTGCGTTCGCGCAAGGACGCCGTGACGCCCGCGAACGCGATGAGCGACGTGGCGGAATCCGGTCTCGCCATCGAGCACCCGGACATGCCGCCGCCCACCCGCCGTCAGCAGCGGGCGATCGAGGCGAAGGCCGAGGCCAAGGCGCGCGCCGACGCGCGGGAGAAGGCCAAGGCGAAGGCCAAGGCCGAGGCCAAGGAGAAGGCCGCGGCCAAAGCTGCCAAGCGCGGACCGAGCACCGGTGCCGCGCCCAGGATCGACAATGCCGGGACGACGGACAGCGAGGAGGCGAAGTGAGTGTCGACATCGACTGGAGCGCGTTCCTCCAGGTCTTCCTCGCCGCGCTGATCGGCGCATGCGCCGTCGTGACCTTCTATTCGCTGGGTCTGCGCCTGCTGGTGCGCAGCGGCCGCGCGCCGGTCGTGAGCCCGGCCGAGTTCACGGATGCCATCACCGTGATCACCGAGAAGGAGCTGCGTCGCGCGGCCAAGCAGGCGGCGAAGGCCGCGAAGAAGAGCCCGCTGACCGAGGCGCAGCGTCGGATCGCACTGCTCGGCGCCTACGGCTGCTTCGCGCTGTGCGCGGTCGCCGTCGTCGCCGGCATCCTCATCATCGTCGTCGGGCACTGATCGTCGACGGGCCCCGAGTCATCGTCCCGCGCTGAGCACCCGCTGAGCACCCGCTGAGGTGCCGCTCCTGCGTCCTCAGCGCAGCAGCCCCGCCACGAGTCGGTCGATGATCTCGTCGGTCGAGGTGTCGGGGTCGATGGGCGTGGTCAGCCGGTCGAGCAGGAGACCGTCGATGGCGTAGTGGAACAGCGCGATCTCATGCCGTCCGCCGGGCAGAGAGGCGGAGGCGTTGAAGGCGACGTCGGCCTCGAACCCCGCCCGCTGCCAGGCACCGAGCAGCGCGGCGACCTCGGGGCGTCGGCTGCTCTCGAGCCTCAACTCGAACAGTGCCACCGTCACGTCGCGGTCATCGCTGAGTCGTCTGACGATGTCACGCAGGTAGTCGGCGAACAGCTCGGCGCTCGGGGTCGCCGACGCCCGACGCGCCAGGTCGTCTTCGCTCGGCGCCAGACGCTCCCCGATCCGATCGACCAGTCCCTCGATGAGGGCGTCACGACTGCGGAAGTAGTTCGACGTCGTGCCGACCGGGAGTTCTGCGACCACGTCGACCCCGCGATGGGTGAGTCCGCGCGAGCCCTCCGTCGCGAGGATCGTCAGTCCCGCGTCCGCGATGAGCCGCCTGCGTGCCTCGTTCTTCGCCATCCGAGAACCCTATCGTGATCACTACACCTGACGTGGTGCCGAGCCGGGGCCGGTGTCGGAGCGCGGCCTAGGCTGGGAGCATGTCAGCGCATTCCGAGAGCGAGCACGTCTTCGGTCGCCACCAGCCCGCGTCTCACGTGATCATCCACGTGAGCGATCCGCATTTCCTCGCCGACGGTGCGCGACTGGGCGGGCGGTACGACGTCGAGTCGAACTTCGCCCGGACGCTCGAGGCCGTCCGCGCCGTGCATCCGCACCCCACGGCGATCGTCGTCACCGGCGATCTCGCCGATCTCGGCGAGCCGGATGCCTATCGTCGGCTCCGTGCGGCGGTCGAGCCGGTGGCCGAGGAGCTGGGCACCACCGTGGTGTGGGTGGCCGGAAACCACGATGAGCGCCCGGCGCTGCGCGAGGGACTGCTGGATCTGGCGCCGACCTCGGATCCGGTGACGGGCGTCTGGGATCTCGACGGACTGCGGCTCATCGCCCTCGACACGAGTGTTCCGGGCTGGCATCACGGCGATCTCGACGAGGGCCAGCTGTCGTGGCTGCGGGAGATCCTGCGTGAGCCGGCCCCGCACGGCACACTGCTCGCGATGCATCACCCGCCGCTGCCGAGTCACCTGCCGCTGTTCGACATCCTCGAGCTTCGTCATCAGGACGAGCTGGCCGAGGCGATCCGGGGGAGCGACGTGCGCGGGATCCTCGCCGGGCACCTGCACTATTCCGCACACGGGACGTTCGCGGGTGTGCCCGTCAGCGTCTCGTCGGCCACCTGCTACACCATGAACGTCGCGCGTCCCGCGGCCGACGTCAACGGCATGGATGCGGCGCAGGCGTTCCAGATCGTGCATGTGCGCGCCGACACGATCACGCACACCGTGGTGCCGGTCGTCGACGCGCCGACCGGAGACGTGTTCTCTCAGACCTGGGTCGAGCGCATGGCCGCGCTCAGCCCCGAGGAGCGGCTCGAGGTCTTCTCGCGGAAACGCTGATCGGGACACGTATCCCGGTGTGCGCATGTGCTCGGGCGTAGACTTGGGTCATCCCCCGCACTCCACACTCGCCACTACCCACAAGGATGTGACATGGCTTCTGCCGCGCCTACCCGTACCCGCACCGAGACCGATTCGCTCGGGAGCATGGAGATTCCCGCCGACGCGTACTGGGGGATCCATACCGCTCGCGCCGATGCGAACTTCCCGATCACCAAGCGTCCGATCTCGGTCTACCCCGATCTGGTGGTCGCTCTCGCGATGGTCAAGCAGGCGAGCGCCCGTGCGAACCGACAGATCGGCGTCCTCGATGCCGAGCGTGCCGATCTGATCGATCGTGCGGCGCAGCGGGTGATCGACGGCGAGTTCCACGACCAGTTCACGGTCGGCGTCATCCAGGGCGGCGCCGGCACCTCGACGAACATGAACGCGAACGAGGTCATCACCAACATCGCGCTCGAGCTCGCGGGTCGCGAGAAGGGCGACTACGCGTTCCTGTCGCCCATCGATCACACCAACCGCAGCCAGTCGACCAACGACGTCTACCCCACCGCGGTGAAGATCGGCCTCTCGCTCACGCTGCGCTCGCTGCTCGAGGAACTCGATCTCCTGCGGATTTCCTTCCTCAACAAGTCCCGCGAGTTCCACGACGTGTTGAAGGTCGGTCGCACGCAGCTGCAGGATGCCGTGCCGATGACCCTCGGCCAGGAGTTCCACGGCTTCGCCTCGACGCTCGGCTACGACCACACGCGTCTGACCGAGAACGCGTCGCTGATGTTCGAGATCAACATGGGCGCGACGGCGATCGGCACGGGAATCACCACACACGCCGACTACGCGCCCGCCGTGCTCAAGCACCTGCGCGAGATCACCACTCTCGACCTCGTGACCTCCGCCGACCTCGTCGAGGCCACCAGCGACACCGGTTCGTTCATGTCGTTCTCGTCGACCCTGAAGCGCAACGCGATGAAGCTGTCGAAGATCTGCAACGATCTGCGGCTGCTGTCGTCGGGGCCGCAGGCCGGTTTCGGCGAGATCAACCTCCCGGCGATGCAGGCCGGTTCCAGCATCATGCCGGGCAAGGTCAACCCGGTGATCCCCGAGGTCGTCAACCAGGTCGCCTTCGCCGTCGCGGGTGCCGACATGACCGTGACGATGGCGGCCGAGGCGGGTCAGCTGCAGCTGAACGCCTTCGAGCCGGTGATCGCGCACTCGATCTTCCAGTCGATCACCTGGATGCGTCAGGCCATGTGGACGCTTCGGGTGAACTGCGTCGACGGGATCACCGCGAACCGCGACCGTCTCGGCGCCATGGTCGGCGCATCCGTCGGCGTCATCACCGCACTCACCCCGTTCATCGGCTACGCGGCGGCTGCCGCCCTCGCGAAGACCGCTCTCCTCACGAACCGCAACGTCGCGGATCTGGTCGTCGAGGCCGGACTCATGTCTCGCGACGAGGTCATCAAGCAGCTGTCGCCTGCGCGTCTGTCGGGTCTCGAGGCGATCACCGCCGCGATCCCGGTCATCGCCTCCGAGGATCTGATCGAGATCTGAGCGGACTCCGCACACGACGAAGGGCCCGGCGGAGTCGCCGGGCCCTTCGTCGTCCGCGATGATGCGGGGTCTGCGGTCAGTCCTGCACGCGGCAGTGGGTCGTGAGTTCGCCGATGCCGTCGATGCCGACGGTGACGGTGGAACGGTCGCGGAGGAAGATCTGCGGATCGCGGGAGTAGCCCGCACCGCCGGGGCTGCCGGTGGAGATGAGGGTTCCCGGCAGCAGGGTCAGCGACTGCGAGAGGTGCGCGATGAGCTTCGCGACGGACCGCACCATCTGGTCGGTGCTGGCGTCCTGCACGGTCTGCCCGTCGACGACGGCCCAGATGTGGAGGTCCTGAGGATCCGCGATCTCATCGGCCGTGACGGCGAAGGGGCCGGTCGGGGTGAAGCCGTCGAACGACTTGCATCGCGACCACTGCGCCTCGGAGAACTGCACGTTGCGCGCCGTGATGTCGTTGACGACGGTGTAGCCCCATACGTGCGACAGGGCCTCGGCCTCTGCGACGTCCTTCGCCGGGGTGCCGATGAGCACCCCGAGCTCGGCCTCGTAGTCGACGGCCTCGCTCAGCGCGCGCGGCCAGGAGGTGGTCTGCTCATGGCCGGTGAGCGAGTTCGGCCACAGCGTGAACACCGTCGGCGCCGCGTCGGTCTTCAGACCGAGTTCGCTGGAGTGCGCGGCGTAGTTGAGTCCCACGGCGAGCACCGCCGGGGGAGCGATGACGGCGGATGCGTAGTCCCAGCCGTCGAGCGGATGCCGGGGCGCCTCGCCGTCGGCGACCGCCGAGCGCAGCGCGGCGAGAACCGGCTCACCGCCCTCGATCAGCTGCTGCAGAGTCGCAGGAGGGTCGGTGAGGAGATCGGAGACGAGGATGGCGTCGGCCCCCTCCACCACTGCGAGATGCACAGTCGAGGAGTCGGCACGGCGCAGATGAGCGAACCGCATACTCCTACGCTATCCGGTGCCGCCCCGGATCGGCTGGAGGAAGTCGCCAGACCCGGGCGGAGGAGCTTGTTCGCCATATGCTTTCGCTATGAGTTCCGGAGGACCGTCCCAGCCATCGCCCTACTCGCCGCCGCCCGCACAGCCGCAGCAACAGGGACAGCAGCCGCAGTACGGGCAGCCGCAGCCGCAGCACGGGCAGCCGCCGCAGTACTCGGCCCAGCAGTACGCGCAGTCGAACTACATGCCGCCGCAGTTCGCGCAGCAGCCCGTGTACGCGTCGGTGCTCGCGCAGCCGACCCCGTACTCGCCGCCGGCTCCTGCCGCGCCGTCGCCGGCACAGGGACTTCCCCCT
This sequence comes from Microbacterium sp. NPDC097977, assembly GCF_040302605.1. NCBI lineage: Bacteria > Bacillati > Actinomycetota > Actinomycetes > Micrococcales > Microbacteriaceae > Microbacterium > Microbacterium sp. NPDC097977. The sequence goes on along the minus strand of NZ_JBEOUR010000004.1, from coordinate 58,021 downwards.
CTTCCGCCCGGGCGACGGGGCGGCCGGATCGCTCTCTACTCGCTCTTCGGCTTCCTCGGTCTGCTGATGCTCGCTCTCGTGGCGTATTTCGGCCTGTTCCTCGGAGCGGCGGCGTCGGTCATCGGCCTGGTGCTCGCTCTCGTGCCGCTGGCCATCGTCTTCTTCGTCGTGCGCATGATCGACCGGTGGGAACCGGAGCCCAAGTCGCTGGTGTTCTTCGCGATCGCGTGGGGAGCCATCGCCGCGGTGGGCCTCACCCTGCTGGTCGATCTCGGTCTCACCGCGGTCCTCGGATTCCGCGGCGAGGTGGCGGGAGCAGTGGTCCAGGCCCCGATCGTCGAGGAGTTCTGGAAGGGCATCGGCGTCTTCCTGATCTTCCTGATCGCGCGCCGATCGTTCGACGGTCCGGTCGACGGCGTCGTCTACGGTGCGCTGGTCGGCGCCGGCTTCGCCTTCACCGAGAACATCCAGTACTTCGCGATCAGCCTCATCGAGGGTGGCGGCGGGCAGCTCACCGTGACCTTCATCCTGCGGGCGATCATGTCGCCGTTCGCGCACGCGATGTTCACCTCGCTGACGGGCCTGGCCATCGGCCTCGCGGCCCGTCGCCACGCCTCCAGCGGCGCGGCGCTCGGATTCGGCGTCCTCGGCATGCTCGGCGCGATGCTGCTGCACGGCCTGTGGAACGGATCGTCCTTCGTGAACTTCTTCCTGCTGTACTTCGTTCTGCAGGTTCCGCTGTTCGTCGGCTTCATCTTCGGCATCATCGCGTTGCGGCGGGAGGAGTCGCGCCTCACCAGGGCGCGACTCGGCGACTACGCCTCCGCCGGATGGTTCACCCCCGAGGAGGTCACGATGCTGGCGACGCCGGCCGGGCGCAAGACCGGGCTGGCCTGGGCATCGCAGCTGCGCGGCGACCGACGTCCCCTCATGCGGCAGTTCATCAAGGACGCGACGATGCTCGCCTCGGTGCGCCAGCGGGCGATCACCGGCCGCGACCCGATGGCCCCCGCCGACGAGCAGGCGCTGCTCGCGCGCACCCGTGCGGCGAGGGCGGCCCTGCTGGCGTACTGATCGCCACGGCGGGGGAGTGATCGCCTCGAGCGGTGTCGGGTCTGCCGTGGCAAAGACTCAGCGCCCGGTGCTGCGGCGATGCCTGCATGTCTACCGGGCGCTGAGTTGATCTGTAAACAGGGTGCACCCGGTATCGACGGGTGTCAAGACCTTCCGCGCTCGTGAGGACGGTCGCGCTGCCGGGGCGAGCGGGCAGGTTCTGACGTGTTCGCTGTGAGCGGGCGCCGTCGCGTTGACCCTGCCCCCGGTGCTCGGGTTGGATGGACATCATGACTGATCGCACAAAGCCTGAGTTCGACGCCCCCACCGGCCCCGCACCCGCGGAGCTCGTGGTCCGCGACATCATCGAAGGAGACGGGGCCGAGGCGAAGCCCGGCGACACCGTCACCGTGCACTACGCCGGAGTCGAGTTCGAGTCCGGCGAGGAGTTCGACTCTTCGTGGGGTCGTGGTGAGACCATCCAGTTCCCGCTGCGCGGCCTGATCCAGGGATGGCAGGACGGAATCCCCGGCATGAAGGAGGGCGGCCGACGTGAGCTCGTCATCCCGCCGCACCTCGCCTACGGTCCCGTCGGCGGTGGGCACTTCCTCTCCGGCAAGACGCTCATCTTCATCATCGACCTCGTGAAGGTCGGCTGACACCGACGAGCGACGAAGGAGCCGCACCCCGTCGGGGTCGGCGCCTTCTGCGAACGCGGACGACATTCGTCGCATACAGCGGAATATATGCGTACGCATGTAAGTTGTTACGCGTGACGCCGTGAACACGGCCCCTCATCCCTGCCGCCACCCGCGGCCCCCGTCTCCCGAGGAGAAAACCATGACCAGCATCGACATCCCGGGCTACCGTCCCGGCACCTACGTCCTCGACCCCGCCCACAGCGAGGTCACCTTCAGTGTCCGCCACATGATGATCTCCAAGGTGCGCGGCACCTTCGGTGTGAAGAGCGCGACGCTCACAGCCCCGGAGAACCCCCTCGAGACCACGGTCGAGGCCAGCGTCGACGTCACGTCCGTCGACACGAAGGACGAGGGCCGCGACCAGCACCTCCGCTCGGCCGAGTTCTTCGACACCGAGAACTTCCCGACCATGGACTTCGTCTCCACCGGTGCACGCGCCGAGAAGGGCGAGCTGTTCGTCGACGGTGACCTCACGATTCGCGGCATCACCAAGCCCGTCACGTTCGAGGTCGACTTCGGCGGCTTCGGCTCCGACCCGTGGGGCAACTACAAGGCGGGCGCGTCGGCGAAGGCCGTCATCAACCGCGAGGACTTCGGTCTGACCTGGAACGCCGCACTCGAGACCGGCGGCGTGCTCGTCGGCAAGGACGTCACGATCAACCTCGACCTGCAGGCGGCTCTGCAGCAGGACTGATCCCGCATCGCATCGGAGGACCCCGGGCCCGTGAGGGCTCGGGGTCCTCTCTGCATCCGGGGCCTGAGCGTTCGGAGTCTGCTCGCGTCGTGCGACGGGGTGGATGCCTGGTAGACTCGACAGGTTGCCGTTTGATCGGCCGCGGATAAAGAGAGCTCACGCATCAGGCGTCGGGCACCGCGCAACAAGTAGAGAGGGGATCGAATCTATGGCACTGGAAGCAGACGTCAAGAAGGCGATCATCGAAGAGTACGCGACGCACCCCGGTGACACCGGATCCCCCGAGGTGCAGGCCGCGATGCTGACGCAGCGCATCAAGGACCTCACCGAGCACCTGAAGGAGCACAAGCACGACCACCACTCGCGTCGTGGCCTCTTCCTGCTCGTGGGTCAGCGCCGTCGTCTGCTCGGCTACCTCCAGAGCGTCGACATCGAGCGTTACCGCTCGCTGATCGCTCGCCTGGGTCTCCGCCGATAACGCAGAGCGCTCGCGCGTACAATCGCGCAAAACATTCTTGAGAAGGCCGTCCCAGGTGTGGGGCGGCCTTCGTCATGTCCGGGGTTGATCTCTCGATCTCTTTCCAGTAGGAAAGTAATGTGCTTTCCTACTGGAAAGCGATCGGAGGACACGCGATGGAGCAGAAGCCGGTCCAGGGACAGGAGGCGCTCGCACCGCCGAGCGCGGAGCTCGCCCAGAGTTATCTCGACGAGGCGGATGCGGTGGTGCATCGACGCGGGCGTGTCGTCGATCGGCGAGGGCTGGCGTGGTTGCAGATCGCGAACGCCGTCATCACCGCCGTGTACCTCGTCGCGATGGCGGCGGCCCTGCGTGGCGACCATCACGCGGGGGCGAGCCAGGTGATGCTCTTCGGGTTCCTCCTGTGGGGGCAGCTGGCCAGCGGCATCGCGCAGCGCAATGGGATGCAGTGGCGCCTGACGCGGTCGCGTTGGCTGCTGTGGGTCTCAGGCGCGGTGTTGACGGTCGCGGCACTCGTCGTATTCGGCTTCGTGGTCTGGGATCCCCGATTTCCGACGATCGGGATGTGGATCCCTGCCGCGCTCGTGCTCATCGGGTATGGCGGCTACGGGGTGGTGCAGCTCGCTCGGGCGGCCGATGACGGTCCCCCTCCACGGTCGCATCCTGCCCCGCTCCCGCGCGGCGTGCGGTGGGGAACGATCGGCGTCGGCATCGCCGTCGGTGTGCTTGCGATGCTCGGGTCCTCGTCGGACGGGAATCTCACGAGCGCGCTGCTCCTGCTCGTCGTGCTGATGTTGTTCGCCTGGCTCATGGCGGGACGCACGGAGATGGGGCTCCCGGCCGTCGGTGCCTCCTGGCGCTGGCCTCACCTCGTTGCCTTCGCCGTATCCGCCTGCGTGCTGTCGCTGGCGGTGCTCGTCGATGACATTCCGGTTCTGGTCGGCGTGCTGAGCGGTCTGGGCATCATCGCCCTGTTCATCGCCGTCTCGTTCGCCCCCGGACGTGATCTGCGTGAGTGAGAGTCCATTTCGGCCGCACCCGCGGACCAGGCTCGACGACAACTTCGCGTCTCCGATCCGCTTCTCGCTCCTGGCATCGCTCGGCGACGGCGTCGAACTGGATTTCGCGGCGTTGCGCGAGATCCTCCAATGCGGTGATTCGCCATTGAGCAAGGCCATCTCGCACCTTCAGGCCGCGGAGTACGTCGTCGCCCGCAAGGTCAGCCTCGGCAATCGCCCACGCACGTGGGTCCACTCGACAGCGGCCGGTCGCGCGGCTTTCGCCGGCCACCTCCAGGCGCTGCGGGAGATCGTCGCGCTCGGCGGCGGCCCCTCGCTCTGATCGGTTCAGTTCCGGGGCGACACCAGGTCGGGGTGGTGGATCGCCGCGACATCGGGATGCGCGCGAAGGCGCGACTTCATCGCGTTCTCGCCATAGGTCGCGTGGATGGGGTTGCTCGGGTCCTCGGTGATCCCGGTCGCCTCGGCGGCGAGATCCGCGGGGAGCTCGAGCAGAGGCAGCTGCTGATCCAGCGCGGGGTTGAAGAAGAACGGGATCGAGATGCGCTCCTCGGGGGCGCGAGGCGAGATCACCCGGTGGTTGGTCGCCTTGAGGTAGCCACCGGTGGCGTACTCCAGAAGCTCACCGATGTTGACGACGAAGGCGCCGGGGACCGGCGGTGCGGACACCCATTCGCCGTCGCGCTCCACCTGGAGACCGCCCTTGCCCGGTTCGACCCACAGCAGCGTGAGCACGCCCGAGTCCTTGTGCGCGCCGACGCCCTGCTGCGGCTCGGGGTCGTGCGTGCCCGGATAGCGCACGATCTTGATGAGGGTCGACGGGTCGTGGAACGGCTCGTCGAAGTAGGACTCGTCCGCCCCCAGGGTGAGCGCCCAAGCGCGCAGCAGCTTGCGGGCGATCTCGGTCAGGGTGTCGTGCCATTCGGTGACGACGGCCTTGAGTTCGGGCTGCGCGGCGGGCCACAGGTTCGGACCGGTCAGTCGATTGAAGGCCGGGCCTCCCTCGAGGGGCTCGCGCTCGGGGCCGATGTCGATCTGCTCCCGCCAATCGACCTTGCCCTGCGTGCGCTCTCCGCCGATACGCGTGTAGCCGCGGAAGTGCGGACTCTTCACGTTCTCGATGGCGAGCTTGTCCTCCTCCGGGAGCGCGAAGAAGTCGAGGGCCGCCTGATGCAGACGTTCCTCGAGAGCGGGGGAGATGCCGGTGCCCGTCAGGTAGAAGAACCCCACGTCATGGGTCGCGGCGCGCAGATCGTCACGGAACCGCGCCGCGGCCTCGGGGCCGGCGTCGAGCTGGGACAGGTCGAGGATGGGGAGCGAGAGATCAGCCATGACCCGAGCGTAATTCGGCCCCGTCGCGGGTGGCGCTGTGTTGCGTCGCGTTACCCGTGGACGGCCCGGTGGGCGTGTGGTGAAACACGCATGGGCGGTGGTGCTAAAGTCTCTGGAGGTAAGGGATGCCTTACCTCATTTCTTGTGTCAGAGAGTGTTCCTCCGTGCTCGCCACCTTCCTCATCGGCCTCCGTGAAGGCCTCGAAGCCGCACTCGTCGTCGGCATCCTCGTCGCCTACCTCCGTCGGCTCGGACGCGGCGATGCGCTGCCGAGGCTCTGGATCGGAGTCGGACTCGCCATCGCCCTGGCGCTGGGCATCGGAGCGATCCTCACCTTCGGCGCCTACACTCTCACCTTCGAAGCGCAGGAGCTGATCGGCGGTCTGCTCTCCCTGCTCGCGGTGGGCATGGTGACCTGGATGATCTTCTGGATGCAGAAGGCCGGCCGCACCATGAAGGCGACCCTCGAGGGCGGGCTCGACCGGGCGCTCACCCAGGGCGGCATCTGGGCGCTGATCGCGATCGGGTTCGTCTCCGTCGCACGCGAGGGCATCGAGACCACGCTTCTGCTGTGGTCGATGGTGCAGTCGTTCGGTGACGCACCGACCGCGCTCATCGGTGCCGTCCTCGGTCTGCTCGTCGCCGTGGTGATCGGCTGGCTCCTCGCGCGCGGTGCGGTGCGACTCGACCTCCGTCGGTTCTTCACCTGGACGAGCGGATTCCTCGTCATCGTCGCGGCCGGTGTCCTCGCCTACGCCGTCATGGATCTGCAGGAGGCCGGAGCGCTGCCAGGGCCCTTCACGGCCGCGGCACCGATCGACGCGGTCACAGGCGCCGTGGCGCTCGGCTGGGCTGCTTTCCCCTTCGGCTGGGCCTTCGACGTCACGAGCGTCATCGCTCCGGACAGCGCCTGGGCGACCGTCCTCCAGGCGACCGTCGGCTTCATGCCCCGCATGACCTGGCTCCAGGTCGCCGCGTGGTCGGTGTACATCCTCATCGTCGGATTCTTCTTCATTCGCGGGCTGCGATCGCGTCGCCCCGCCACCCCTCGCCCGTCTGCCACCGTGTCCTCGGACAGCGGCGCGACGGCCACCCTCACCCAGCAAGGAGCAGCATGACCACCTCTCGTCGAATCCTCTGTGCCGTCGCCGCAGCAGGCGCGGCCGCACTCGTCCTGAGCGGATGCGTCGCGAAGAGCGACGTCGCCTCCGGTGCGGCGTTCGATGTGTCGTCGACGGATTCCGCGTGCGCCGTGTCCGGTGCCACGGCGGCGAGCGGCACCCTGACCTTCGACGTGAAGAACGACAGCGGGCAGACGTCCGAGTTCTACCTCCTGGCTGAGGACGGCCTGCGCATCGTCGGCGAGGTCGAGAACATCGCGCCGTCCGCGTCGCGCACGTTGACCGTCGTCGCCCAGCCCGGGAAGTACTTCACCCTGTGCAAGCCGGGCATGATCGGCGAGGGCGTCGGCAAGTCGGAATTCACGGTCACCGGAGACCGGGTCGAGGTCGCCGGTGAGGACTCCGAGCAGAAGCAGCAGGCAGTGGACCTCTACGCCGCCTTCGTGAAGGATCAGGTCGGACAGCTCGTGCCCTCCGTGGAGGAGCTCGTCGCCGCGTACGAATCGGGCGACGACGAGAGCGCGCGCACGCTCTTCCCGCAGACGCGCGCCTTCTACGAGCGCATCGAGCCTGTCGCCGAGGCGCTCGGAACACTCGACCCCCGCATCGACTACCGCGAGGTGGACGCCGTGGCGGAAGGGCTCGACTGGACGGGCTTCCACCGCATCGAGAAGGACCTGTGGGTGCCGGCGCAGGATGCTCTCAACGCCGACGGCGAGACGCCGGCCTGGCAGGACTGGGTGCCGTCGACGCCCCAGGAGCGCGCGGACTACGGCGACCAGCTGATGGCCGACGTGCAGGAGCTGTACGAGTACGTGCACTCCGATGACTTCACCACGGCGCTGGACGATCAGGGCATCGGCGGTATCTCCAACGGCGCCATCGCGCTGCTCGACGAGGTCGCGACGGGCAAGATCTCGGGCGAGGAGGACTGGTGGTCGGGTACCGACCTCTACGACTTCGCGGCGAACGTCGAGGGGTCGAAGATGGCGTTCTCCCTGGTGCAGGACTTCGCGACGGCGCAGGGCGACGACGGCGCCGCGCTGGTGTCCGAGATCGAGGACGGATACACCGCCCTCGAGGGGTCTCTGGCGGCCCATGGCTCCCTCGCCGACGGATTCGTCGGCTACTCGGAGCTCACGGATGCCGACAAGCGCGAGTTCACCGATCTCATCAACGCCCTCGCGGAGCCGCTGTCGCAGCTCACCGGCACGGTCCTCGACTGATCCGAAGGGTACGGTCTCGCACGTGGACGAACGATCGAACGACGCCGCAGCCGCGGACTCCGCGCCGGTGCCGGATCCTGCGGCCTCGGCACCCTCGTCGGGGGGTCTGAGCCGGCGAGGTCTGCTCGGACTCGCGCTCGGCGGCGGGGTCGCATCCCTCGCGGCAGGCGTCGGAGCGGGCTTCGTCGGTGGTGCCGCGGTGGCGAGGGCGGAGGCGGTCGAGGACGCGCAGCGAGCATACGACTTCTTCGGTGCGCATCAGGCGGGCATCACCACGCCCGTGCAGGAGCATCTGCACTTCGCCGCGTTCGACATGATGCCCCGGACCGACCGCGACGACCTGATCTCGCTGCTGCAGGACTGGTCGTACGCGGCCTCCAGGATGGCTGCGGGACTCGAGGTGAGCGCCACCGGCGCTGTCGGCGGGGACGCCGAGGTGCCTCCCGACGACACCGGCGAGGCGCTGGGCCTGCCGGCAGCGTCGCTCACGATCACGATCGGCTTCGGACCGAGCCTGTTCGAGAACGATGAGGGGGATCGCTACGGCATCGCGGCGCGGCGACCCGAGGGGCTCGAACGGCTGCCGGCGTTCCTGGGCGATGACCTCGACCCGCAGTCCTCCCACGGCGACCTCTGCATCCAGGCCTGCGCCGACGACCCGCAGGTGGCGGTGCACGCGATACGCAACCTCAGCCGCATCGCCTTCGGGCGCGCCCGGCTGCGCTGGTCGCAGCTCGGCTTCGGCAAGACGTCGCGCACGACCTCGGCGCAGGCCACTCCGCGCAATCTCTTCGGCTACAAGGACGGCACGGCCAACATCCTCGCGGACGACGCCGATGCCCTCGCGGCGCACGTCTGGGTCGGTGCGGACGACGAGCCCGCCTGGTTGGCCGGCGGGTCGTACCTCGTGGCCCGCAGGATCGCGATGCTGATCGAGACCTGGGACCGGGTGCGCCTGTCGGAACAGGACACGATCGTCGGGCGGGACAAGGGCTCGGGCGCTCCTCTCTCGGGTGGTGACGAGTTCACCGCGCCCGACTTCGGCACCTCCGCCATCGACGCGAACTCGCACGTGCGGCTCGCGCACCCGGAGCAGAACGGAGGCATCCGCATCCTGCGCCGCGGCTTCAACTACGTCAACGGCAACAACGACCTCGGGCGCCTCGACGCGGGGCTGTTCTTCCTCTCGTACCAGCGGGATCCCGCGCAGTTCATCAGCCTCCAGCGAGCCCTCTCCACGGATCGCATGAACGAGTACATCCGACACGTGGGATCGGGTATCTGGGCGGTCCCGCGCGGCGCGCGACAGGGGTCCTACGTCGGCGCGGAGCTCTTCGCCTGACCTTCTCCGGAGTCAGACGTCGAGGAGGTCGGCGACGAAGGCCGCCATCGAGTCCGCTCCGAAGTGGTCGTCGGCGCTGATGGTCACCACCGCATCCCCGGCGAAGAGGATCAGCTGACCGTGTGCGCCGTGCAGTCGCCACTGGCGTCCGGGGCCGTCCCAGCCCGCGAGCGCATACCGCCGGTACCCGGGGTTCTCGCCCGAGGCGACCCAGTCGGAGTGCATCCCGTCGACGAGTTCCGCGGAGACGAGGCGCACGCCCTCCCATTCACCGCGGTCGCGGATGAGTCGTCCGAGTCTCGACATCTCCTCGGTGCGCAGAGCGATGCCGCTGCCGGCGACGACCCGACCCCGCGGGCAGCGCTCCCAGGCGATGTCGCCGAGACCCAGCGGGTCGAGCAGCCTCGGCCGCAGATACTCGAGGATGTCGCCGGTCCGCGACGCCAGCACCGCCATCGCGGTGTAGCTGCTGGCATTGGAGTACTGGAACACGCGTCCGCGCGCCATCCGCCCGAGGAACTCGCGGGCGAGATCGGGCCAGTCGGTCATCAGGGTCTCCGAGTAGGGAAGGTCGATGCCGCTCGACATCGTGAGCAGATGCCGGAGGGTCACCTCGTCGACACCGTCGCCGAGGACGACGTCCGGCACGTACTCGGCGACGGGTGCATCGAGCGAGACGAGCCCCTCGTCCGCGGCGATGCCGGCGGCGAGCACGCACACCGCCTTCGCCACGGAGTGGATCTCCTCGCGGACATCCTCGGTCCACCGGTGCTCGGCGACGTCGTCGCCGATGCGCACGTGCAGTCCGTGCGCGACGAAGTCCGTCGCGTCGCTCTGCTCGACGATGAGATCTCGGATCCGCTCGGCTCGGGTCACCGCTTCACACTCGCGTCCGGGGTCTGCCGGGGGCGACGGGAGCCGGTCGGGTCGCTGCGGTGGCCCTGCCTGCCGGTGAGCTCCGGATCGGCGAACAGCCAGCGCGGCCGGGGCTCTACGAGGGGGCGGAAGATCGACCGCACCGGCTTCGTCGCGAGAGCCAGGGCGAGGACGACCGACAGCAGGGTCACGAGCGGCAGCCACAGCCAGGTCGGATCGAGGTCGCGCAGCACTCCGGACTCTCGGAACGGGTAGAGCACGAAGGAGTGCAGCAGGAACACGTACATCGTGTACTGGCCGAACCGGGTCCACCAGTGGGTGCCGCGGGGGATGAGGGCGAAGAACGCGGCGCTGAGGATGACCGCAAGCAGCATCAACGCGATGCGCGCGCCACCCGCCCACCACTGCTCGCCGCCGAGATCCGCATACGCGTCCTCATAGAAGAACCACCGACCGAGGTCGACCTGCTTCCAGATGTCGATCCAGTTCCACGCCGCGAAGCCCGCGATCGCGAGCACGCACAGGGCCGTCGCCCTGACCCACCACGGGCGCACGTCGAGCAGGCGGAGGCGCGTGACGATGTCGCGGTCGCGCAGCCACCATCCCAGCGCGAAGAACGGCAGCAGTCCGAGGGTGCGTGACAGCGAGAACGTGCTGTCGACGTTGGGCAGATAGCCCACGCCCACCGAGATGATCACGGTCCACAGCAGCGGCCAGCGCAGCAGGGCGAGATAGGGGAGGACCAGACGGAAGATCCCCAGCGCCAGCAGGAACCAGAGCGTCCACGACGGCTTGGTGAAGTTCGGATCCGCCTGTCCTTCGACGAACCACTTCGTCAGCGTCCAGAGGAACTCGAAGATGACGTAGGGGACGAGGATGTCGGTGATGACCCTCGCCATCTGCACCCGGGTGGGGGAGCCGGATTTCGAGAAGTAGCCGGAGATGATCGCGAATGCCGGCATGTGGAACGCGTACAGCGCGAGATACGCGGCGAGGGCGATGTCGGAGTCGTACGTGAGGCGCTGGATCGCGTGTCCGAGCACCACCAGCACGATGCAGGCGTACCGTGCGTTGTCCCAGAAGGGGACCCTCTTGCGCGGTCTCGGGGCGGACGTGGTGGCGGGGCTCGTCGGGTCGGCTCCGGTGCTGTGCATGCTCCGAGGCTACTCGGGGAATAAAGTTGCTGGCATCGCGTTGACTCAGATACATTCACATGAATAGAACCGGATGCGCGGCACCCGATTCGAGAAGACGGAGCAATCATGAGCGAGCAGGCAGGCGTCCCGGTGCAGTTCGGCATCATGTCGGTCAGCGACATCACCCGCGATCCCACGACCGGCAACACGCCGAGCGAGCAGGAGCGCATCAAGGCGACCCTGCGGATCGCCACGCACGCGGAGGAGGTCGGTCTCGACGTCTTCGCGATCGGCGAGCACCACAACCCGCCGTTCTGGTCGTCCAGCCCCACCACGTTCCTCGCTGCGCTCGCCGCGCAGACCGAGCGTCTGATCGTGTCGACCTCGACGACCCTCATCACCACGAACGACCCGGTGCGCATCGCCGAGGAGTACGCGATGCTCCAGCACGTGTCGGACGGCCGCATGGACCTCATGCTGGGTCGCGGCAACACCGGACCGGTGTATCCGTGGTTCGGCCAGGACATCCGCCAGGGCCTTCCGCTCGCGATCGAGAACTACGCGCTGCTGCACAAGCTGTGGCGGGAGGACGTCGTGGACTGGGAGGGCAAGTTCCGCACACCCCTGCAGGGCTTCACCTCGACTCCGCGTCCCCTCGACGGTGTCGCTCCGTTCGTCTGGCACGGCTCGATCCGTACACCGGAGATCGCCGAGCAGGCCGCCTACTACGGCGACGGGTTCTTCGCGAACAACATCTTCTGGCCCAAGGAGCACTATCAGCGTCTGATCGAGCTGTACCGTCAGCGCTACGCGCACTACGGACACGGCGCGCCGGAGCAGGCGATCGTCGGTCTGGGCGGTCAGGTGTTCATGGCGGCGAAGTCGCAGGATGCCGTGAACCGGTTCCGCCCGTACTTCGACAACGCCCCTGTGTACGGGCACGGTCCGAGCATGGAGGACTTCACCGAGATGACCCCGCTCACTGTCGGGTCGCCGCAGCAGGTGATCGACCGCTATGCCGCGATGCGCGAGCACTACGGGGACTACCAGCGGCAGCTCTTCCTCATCGACCACGCCGGTCTTCCTCTGAAGACCGTGCTCGAGCAGCTCGACATCCTGGGCTCCGAGGTCGTGCCGGTGCTGCGCAAGGAGCTGGCGAAGGATCGTCCGGCGAACGTCCCGGACGCGCCAACCCATGCGTCGCGAGTGCTGGCCGAGTTCGGCGACGGCCCGACGCGTCAGGCGCGGCCCGGAGCGAACCGGGGCGACAACCTCACGGGTGACTCGCCCTACCAGGACACGCCCGCTCCCGCCGGTTCCGCCTTCGGTCTGAGCCGGAAGGGCGCCTGAGATGGCCAGCCGTCGGATCGCGGTCGTCTCGGCCGGACTCTCGAACCCGTCGTCCACGCGTATGCTGGCCGATCGCCTCGCCGCTGAGACCGTCAAGGCACTTGCCGGTCACGACATCGAGGCGACGGTCGACGTCGTCGAGCTGCGGGACTACGCGCACGACATCACGAACAACCTGCTCACGGGGTTCGCGCCGCCGGCGCTGGAGACGGCGATCAACACCGTGGTGTCCGCCGATGCGCTCATCGCGGTCACGCCGATCTTCTCCACGAGCTACAACGGCCTCTTCAAGTCGTTCATCGACGTGCTCGACCCCGACGCCCTCACCGGGATGCCCGTGCTGATCGGCGCGAACGCCGGTACGGCCCGGCATTCGCTCGCGATCGACTACGCGATCCGCCCGCTCTTCGCCTATCTGCATGCGGATGCCGTCTCGACGGGCGTGTTCGCGGCCTCCAGCGACTGGGGCGGGGCGGGCGACGACGTCGCCCCTCTCGCGAAGAGGGTGGAGAAGGGCGCGCGTGAGCTCGCCGAGGCCGTCGCCAGGCGGGACACCACCGAGGTCCTCGACCCGTACGATCCCGCGACCTACCTCGGCGAGGGCCGGTCGTTCGGTCACATGCTCGGCGGTCTCGCCGGCGAGTGACCTCGGCGTGCGCCGCTCGACGACGATCGAGCGGCGTACGCGCGGTCTCGGGACCGGGCCATGTCAGTCGCGTCCGTCTGTGCGCCGATTCCAGCCGTACTCGGTCTCCGGACGACCCCGCGCCCCGTACCGTGCACTGCGGATGACCACTCCGGACGCGGCGAGGTGCTCGAGATACCGACGCACCGAGACACGGGACATGCCGAGCCGCTCGGCAGCCTCGCTCGCCGACATCGCACTTCCGGAACGCAGCGCGCCGGTGACCTTCTGCAGGGTGGCGTCGGAGAGCCCCTTGGGGACGAGGACGGTGCCGGTGGCACGGCCCAGCAGGGCATCGATCTCCGATTGGGTGGCCTCGCCGTCGGTCGATCGCGCCTGCTCGCGATACGAGCGGTAGGCGGTCAGACGCTCCTGGAAGACCGCGAACGGGAACGGCTTGACCAGGTACTGATACACCCCCAGCGCGGCCATCTGCCGAACGCTCTCGGCGTCCCGCACACCGGTGATCGCGATCACGTCGATCGCCGTACCGCGGGCGCGAAGTGCGCGCAGGACGTCGATCCCCGAACCGTCGGGCATGGTCAGATCGAGCAGGACGAGGTCGAACGGCCGATCCGACGGCTGCGCCAGCAGGGCCGAGAGCGCGGCGCGGGCCCCGGCGCACTCCCCGGCGACGACGAAGCCGTCGATCCGGTCGAGGTAGGACCGATGCAGTTCGATCGTCAGGGCGTCGTCGTCGACGAGCAGGGTGCGGATCATGTCGACGCCTTCCCCCGCGTCGGGGGGAGGACGACGCGGAAAGTCGTCGGATTCTCGGACACCGCAACAGTGCCCCCGGCCCCGAGCACCACCGAGCGGACCAGTGCGAGGCCCACGCCGCGTCCCTGCGTGTCCGCCTGCTTGGTCGAGAATCCCTGGACGAAGATCTGCTCGCGGAGCGGCGCGGGGATGCCGTGGCCGCTGTCCGAGACCTCCAGCAGGATGCCCCCGTCGGCGGATGTCTGCAGAGCGACCTCGACCCAGCGTTCCTCGGCCTCGCCCGCCGCATCCATGGCGTTGTCGATGAGGTTGCCGAGCACGGCGACGCTCTCGACCGCCGACAGCGGCGACCGCGGCGTGTCGGGATCTATGCGCACCCGCCAGTCGATGCCACGCTCCTTGGCCTGTGACGCCTTGCCGAGCAGCAGCGCGCCCACCGCAGGGTCGCCGGCGCGACGGGCCGTGACCTGGTCGACCAGGGATTGGCTCTGCCGCGACGTCTCGGTCAGGATCTCGATCGCCTCGTCCGTGCGTCCGAGCTCGAGCAGGGCGACGGCGGTGTGCATGCGGTTCCCGTGCTCGTGGGTCTGTGCCCGGATCGCGTCGCCGAGGGTGCGCAGGGACTCGTACGACGACACCGCGTCGCGCACCTGCCCCGGCGGCAGATCCCCGGCGATCCGGCGTGTGAACCGGCGAGCCGCCAGAGCGCCGAGCGCCCCGAAGGCGACGAGCCCCGCGGTGATGCCGAGGGAGAGGGGGAGCCTGCGCACCAGGGTCTCCGAGATCGATTCGATGGTCACGCCGGAGGAGACCCAGCCCACCGCGGCGCCGCCGGGCCCGATCACCGGCACGATCGTGCGCACGGACGGGCCCAGCGTCCCGGTGAACACCTCCGTCAACGGGCGCGGGGCATCGGGGATGGTGCCGAGGTAGCGAGCGCCGATCTGATCGAGATCCGGATGCGTCACGCGCGTGCCGTCCAGGGTCATGATCGTCACGAAGTCCAGGCCCGCATCGGCGATGACGTCCAGCGCGTAGGGCTCGAGTGCGACGCTCGTCGCCGTGAGATCGTCGCCCCCGAGCGTGTCGACCACGAGCGGGGAGGATGCCACGGTCGCCGCCGTCGCCGCCGTGACGCGTTCGGCCTCGGCATGGGTGGCCCGCTGGGCATCCACCACCAGGAACACCGCGACCAGCGCTCCGAGGACGATCGCCGCGACCAGCAGCACGAGGAAGACCCGTGAGGCGATGCTGCGCGCGGGTCTCATCGGGTCCTTCCGATCGGCGGTGATCGCGGGGTCTGCGATCCCGGTAGTGACCAATACGACCACAAATGGTGCCGCGGAGGGAAGTCGGCGACGGTGAACACACCGACAGGCGACGACGCCGTCGGTCATGAGACGACGACGTTCATGATCAAGGAGGAAAACATGGCCATCACGACGGGGTTCTCCCTTCCCGGTTTCAATTCTCGCCGCGGCAAGCAGGCCTGGGACAGGCACACCTGGCTGTACGTGTCGGTGATCATCGCGGTCGTCCTCGGCGCGGCGGTGGGTCTGCTCTGGCCGCAGGTCGGTCAGAGCCTGGAGCCGATCGGCAAGGGGTTCGTGTCGCTCATCAAGATGATGATCGCCCCGATCATCTTCTGCACGATCGTGGTGGGCGTCGGATCGATCGCCAAGGCCGCCACCGTCGGCAAGATCGGCGGGCTGGCGCTGCTGTACTTCATGGTCATGTCGACGTTCGCCCTCGCGATCGGCCTCGTCGTCGGCAACATCATCCACCCCGGATCCGGCCTCGACATGGCCAATTCGAGCTACGACGCGACCGACACCGAGGCGAAGACCACGACCGAGTTCGTCCTCGGCATCATCCCCACCACGTTCTTCTCCGCGTTCACCGGTGAGAGCGTCCTCCAGGTGCTGTTCATCGCCCTCCTGGTCGGCTTCGCCCTGCAGGGACTCGGGGAGAAGGGTGCCCCGATCATGGATGCGGTGAAGAACCTGCAGAAGCTGGTGTTCCGCATCCTCGGGATGATCCTCTGGCTCGCGCCGCTCGGTGCCTTCGGCGCGATCGCCGCGGTCGTCGGCAAGACCGGCGTGGCCGCGATCTGGAGCCTGGGCGTGCTCATGATCGCGTTCTACATCACCTGCATCCTGTTCATCGTCGTCGTGCTGGGGACGCTGCTCTACGCGGTCACCCGCGTCAACATCTTCAGCCTCGTGAAGTACCTCGCCAGGGAGTACCTCCTGATCGTCGGCACGTCGTCGTCGGAGTCCGCACTGCCCCGACTGATCGCGAAGATGGAGCACATCGGCGTCTCGAAGCCGGTCGTCGGCATCACCGTGCCGACCGGATACTCGTTCAACCTCGACGGCACCGCGATCTACCTGACGATGGCCTCGCTGTTCATCGCCACCGGCATGGGCCAGCCGATGACGATCGGTGAGCAGATCGGTCTGCTCGTGTTCATGATCATCGCCAGCAAGGGCGCCGCCGGGGTCACCGGTGCAGGGCTCGCGACCCTCGCCGGCGGCCTGCAGGCCTACCGCCCCGACCTGGTCGACGGCGTCGGCGTCATCGTCGGCATCGACCGCTTCATGTCGGAGGGGCGTGCGCTCACCAACTTCACCGGCAACGCGGTCGCCACCCTGCTCATCGGCACGTGGACGCGTCAGATCGACCGTGACCGCGTGACGCAGGTGCTGAGCGGCCGGATCCCGTTCGAGGAGTCGCAGCTCGACGGCGTCGACGAGCACGGCATGGTCGACGAGGAGAAGGCCGTCGACGTGCAGGGGCTCAAGGAGTCCGCCCTCGACGAGATGGCGGCCAAGCAGGCACGTGCACGGGCCCGCGAGGTGCGCGGCTGAACCCGAGTCGAGGAGAGGGATGCGGGAGTCGGCGATTCGTCGGCTCCCGCATCCGTGCGGTCAACCGCTCTTGCGTCGGAACTCGCGCCGCGTCTGCGGGGCCGCTGCGCCGTGGACGGCGGAGTCGCCATCCAGGTGCGACTCGCCCTGACGGTGGTGCGCGTTCTTCTTCTCGAGCGCTTCCTTGAACTTGCGCTTCATGTCCTCGGTGGAGGAGGCGCCTTCTTCGGTGCTCATGCCCGCAAGCCTAGGCCACGTCGCTGCGCGGCGGCCGAGCGGAGTCCGACGATCCGCGTCGTCCGCGTCGTCCGCGTCGTCCCCGTCGCACCGCGAGGTCGATCACCGCACCGAGACCGAGAGCCACGGCGACAGAGACGACGACGGCCACCGCCGGACCCCCGGGGATCACCGCGGCCACCACCGCGCCGACCGACGCCTGGTACGCGGCCCAGCCGAGAGCGGCCGTCGTCACGAGGGCGAGATACCGGCCGGGATGGATGCGCGAGGCACCGGCGACGAGGTTGATCGCCAACCGCGCGAAGGGGACGAAACGCGCCGTGAAGAGCACGCTCGCCGTGCCGCTGTCGAGCCGGAGCCCGGCCCAGTCCAGCGCCGCCCGGATGCGAGGGCGGCGCATCCACGCCCAGCGCTCGAGACCCACGGTGCGTCCGATGAGGTAGCAGGCGATGTCTCCCAGGGCCGCTGCCGCTCCCGCGCACCCGATGACCGCCCACAGCGAGGGTGACCCCGACGACGAGGCGATCGCGCCGAGGACGGTCACGGCGATCTCCCCGGGCACGACCACCAGGAAGGCGTCGCCGAGCACGAGGAGGCTCATGACGGGGAGGGCCCAGGGGCCGGTGAGCAGATCGAGCGGCACCCCTCCACAGTGCGCGCCGGAGGTGAACGGCAACCAACGTCGGGATAACCGGTGACCGGCGCTCCAGCATCCGGTGAACTTCTGGTGGCAGCAGCCCGTTCGCGCCTCAGCCGCGGCCGACACCGGGCATCCTGGGCGGGTGAGAGTCGCGATCGTGACCGAGTCCTTCCTTCCGCACATGAACGGTGTCACCGGATCCGTGCTGCAGATCCTCCGGCACCTCGAGCGCACGGGCCATGAGGCGCACGTGCTCGCACCGGATGCCGTCGGCCTGCCGACCGAGATCTCCGGTGCGGCCGTCGAAGCCATCCCGAGCCTGGCGCTCCCCGGCTACCGCAACGTCAGGGTGGGGACCTCGCCTGCGCATCGCGTGGCGGCCTCCCTCCGACGGTTCGAGCCCGACGTCGTGCACCTCGCCTCGCCGTTTGCGCTGGGATGGCGCGGTGCGCTCGCCGCAGAGCGTCTGGACGTGCCCTCGGTGGCGGCCTATCAGACCGATGTCGCGGCGTACGCGGCGAGATACCGGGTCCCGGCGACCACGGGGCTCGCCCACACCCACATCGCGCGCCTGCACCGGCGCGCGACCCTCACGCTCGCGCCCTCGGAGGACGCCGCTCTCCGACTCGCCGACCTCGGAGTCGATCGGGTCAGGCGATGGGGCAGGGGAGTCGATGCGGAGCGCTTCCAGCCGATGCGCCGGAGTGTGCAGCTGCGTGCCGAATGGGGTGCCGAGACGGTGATCGGCTACGTCGGCCGACTCGCTCCGGAGAAGCAGGTGGAAGACCTCGCGGTGCTGCAGGACATCCCCGGGGCGCGCCTCGTGATCGTGGGGGACGGGCCGACCCGACCCCGACTGGAAGCGCTGATGCCGGGCGCGGTGTTCCTCGGGCATCTCGAGGGGGATGCGCTCGCCGCCGCGCTGGCCTCCTTCGACGTGTTCGTGCACCCCGGCGAGAGCGAGACCTTCGGTCAGACGCTCCAGGAGGCGCACGCCAGCGGAGTGCCTGTCGTCGCCACCGGACGCGGCGGGCCGCTCGACCTCGTGCGGATGGGGATCGACGGATGGCTCTACCGCCCCGGAGATCTCGACGATCTGCGCATGCGCGTCGCCGATCTCGCCGGCGACGTCCGAAAGCGCAGAGCGTTCGGGGCCGCCGGGCATCAGGCCGTGCAGGGACGCAGCTGGGCCAGCGTCTGCGACCAGCTGCTGGGGCACTTCGACGAGGCGACCGCACTGCAGGCCGTCGACGCGGGAGCGCGTGCTCGCCGCAGGACCAGACCCGAGCCGTCTCGGCCGATCGTCGCCCGTCGCTGGCAGCGGTACGTCGCGCTGGGGGACTCGCTCACCGAGGGGCTGTGCGACCCCGGACCCGAGGGAACCCTGCGGGGATGGGCGGACCGGCTGGCGCTGCTGCTCGCGTCCAGGGGAGGACTGCACTATGCCAACCTCGCCATCCGCTCGAAGCGCGTGCGCGATGTCTGCGAGATCCAGCTGCCGCGGGCGATCGAGCTCCGTCCCGACCTCGTGTCGGTGCTGATCGGGGCCAACGACCTCGTGAAACCCCGTGTCGACGTGCCCGCGCTCGCCGCAGAGCTCGAGAGCGCCGTGGCCCGCCTCCGCGGCATCGGCGCAGACGTGGTCCTGGTCACGCCCTTTCTCCCCGACCGCCGTGCGGCAGCGGTCTACGCCGCGCGCTTCGCGTCGTTCGCCACCGCACTGGCCGGTATCGCGGCACGCACCGGCGCGATCCTGATCGATACCGATCTGCATCCGACGCTGCCCGAGCGTCCCCACTGGGGTGAGGACCTCGTGCATCTCAGCAGCCGCGGTCATCGCTTCCTCGCGTACCGGGTGGGGGAGGTGCTCGGCGTCCCGCACGCCGATGCGCTCGGTGCGCTCGACGCGTCGCTCCACGAGGACGAGGCGATCAGTGCCGGGCTGTGGTGGCGTCGCCACGCGCTGCCCTGGGTGTGGCGACGCCTGCACGGCCGTGCGGCCGGAGACGGCCGGGTCGCGAAACACGACGACTACGTCTACCTCGGGCGCTCGCGAGCGCCGCGCGGGGTCAGCGTCGGCTGATCGTCGGCGCGGCCGCGAGTCAGCGGCGACCCATGCCGTGATACGACCAGCCGGCCGCGCGCCAGAGATCGGCGTCGAGGCAGTTCCTGCCGTCGATGATCACGCGCCCGGCGACGAGCGATCCCGCATGCTCGGGGGTGAGGTCCCGGCGGTACTCGTCCCATTCCGTGACGATCACGACGGCGTCCGCGTCACGCAGCGCGTCGTCGCGTTCGGCGGCGTATCCGAGCTGAGGGTGCGCGGCCGCCGCGTTGGCGAGCGCCGCCGGATCCGTCACCACGACGTCGGCGCCCAGCCCTCGCAGCCGCACAGCGACGTCGAGCGCGGGGGAGTCGCGGATGTCGTCGCTGAAGGGCTTGAACGCCGCGCCGAGCACCGCGACCCGTCGACCGAACACGAGCCCGCCCAGTGCGTCGACGACCATCTGCACCGCCCTGTCGCGACGACGCAGGTTGATCGCGTCGACCTCGCGGAGGAACCCCACGGCCTCTCCGCGTCCCAGCTCCTCGGCGCGTGCCGTGAAGGCACGGATGTCCTTGGGCAGGCACCCGCCGCCGAAGCCGATCCCCGACCCGAGGTAGCGTCTGCCGATGCGGGTGTCGTGGCCCAGCGCATCCGCGAGCAGTGCGACGTCGGCGCCCGCGGCCTCGGCGATCTCGGCCATCGCGTTGATGAACGAGATCTTGGTGGCGAGGAAGGCGTTCGCGGCGCCCTTGACGAGCTCGGCGGTCGCGAGATCGGTGACCAGGAACGGGCTGCCCGCGGTCACGGCGGAGGCGTACGCTTCCCGCAGCAGCGTCGCGGCCCTGACGCCCTCGGCTCCGTCTGGTACGCCGACGACGAGTCGATCGGGTGTGAGCGTGTCGTGCACGGCCCAGCCCTCGCGAAGGAACTCGGGGTTCCACACCAGTGTCGCGCCCGTCTCGTCGACACGCGCGGCCAGTCGTTCCGCGGTGCCGACCGGCACCGTGGACTTGCCGGCGACGACATCGCCACGGCGGAGATGGGGGAGCAGCGACTCCACGGCCGCGTCGACGAAGCGCAGATCGGCCGCGTGCCCGCCCGCGACCTGCGGGGTGCCCACGGCGAGGAAGTGCACGTCGGATCCGCTCGCCTCCGCCATATCGCTGCTGAACCGCAGGCGCCCAGACGAGAGGCCCTCGCGCAGCAGCTCCTCGAGCCGTGGTTCGAAGAACGGCGCCGTGCCGTCCGAGAGCACCGCGACCTTGTGCTCGTCGACGTCGATACCGACGACATCGTGTCCGATCGAGGCCATCGCTGCGGCGTGCACGGCACCGAGGTACCCGCATCCGATCACTGACATGCGCATGTGCCCACGAGACCGGATGCTCCTCACGCGAGGGCGTCCGAGGGATGAACGCCGCATGGACGGTGCATGTCGGAACAGCCGGGCGCCGAGCCCACGGGGCTTTTCGGGCCGCCGCTGATAGGCTGGAGGCGGTCGACGCGTGTCGACCGCATAACTTCATATCGACTCATGGAGCGATCGGCGGAGAGCTGGTCCCCTGTGGTGGGTTCCTCGGCGGGTCGCGTCGGGTGGCTTTCTACTGGTGGCCAGCGCAGGTGACATTCGCGGGAATGCCCGCGCGCCCATATCCTGCCGCATCCGCTCCTTCATGAATACGCTCGCGCGCCATACGGGTACGCGAGCCTAAACAAAGAAGGAGAGACCTCTTGGAAGGTCCTGAAATCACCGCCACCGAGGCCGTTCTCGACAACGGCCGCTTCGGCACCCGCACCATCCGCTTCGAGACCGGCCGCCTCGCGCAGCAGGCTCAGGGCGCAGTCGCCGCGTACCTCGACGGCGAGACCATGCTCCTCTCGGCCACCAGCGCAGGCAAGCACCCGCGCGAGGGCTTCGACTTCTTCCCGCTGACGGTCGACGTCGAGGAGCGCTCCTACGCCGCCGGCAAGATCCCCGGCTCGTTCTTCCGTCGTGAGGGCCGCCCCTCCACCGAGGCGATCCTCGTCTGCCGTCTGATCGACCGTCCGCTGCGTCCGTCGTTCGTCGACGGCCTGCGCAACGAGGTTCAGGTCGTCATCACGGTGATGTCGATCGCCCCCGGCGAGTACTACGACGCTCTCGCGATCAACGCGGCCTCCGCGTCGACGCAGATCTCGGGTCTGCCCTTCTCGGGTCCCGTCGCCGGTGTGCGTCTCGCGTTCGTCCCCGGCCACGGCGAGCACGCCGACCAGTGGGTCGCGTTCCCGAATGCCGAGCAGGTCGCAGAGGCCGTGTTCGACCTCATCGTCGCCGGTCGCGTCGTCACCAAGTCCGACGGCTCTGAAGACGTCGCGATCATGATGGTCGAGGCCGAGGCCACCGAGGGCAGCTGGAACCTGATCAAGGCCGGCGCCACCAAGCCCGACGAGACCATCGTCGCGCAGGGCCTCGAGGCGTCGAAGCCCTTCATCGCTCAGCTCGTCAAGGCTCAGGCCGAGCTCGCAGCGACCTCGTCGAAGGAGCCGGGCGTGTACCCGGTCTTCCCGGCGTACAGCCAGGAGGTCTACGACTTCGTCGCCGGCCGCTCCTACGACGAGCTCGTCGGCGTCTACCAGATCGCCGACAAGTCCGACCGTCAGGCTGCGGACGACGCGATCAAGGACCGCGTCCGGGCAGAGCTCATCGAGGCCACCGAGTCGGGTTCGCTCCCGGCCGGCGCCCCGCTGGAGTTCTCCGCGGCGTACAAGTCCGTGACGAAGAAGATCGTCCGCGGTCGCATCCTCACCGAGGGCGCTCGCATCGACGGCCGTGGCCTCGCCGACATCCGTCCGCTCGACGCCGAGGTGCAGGTCATCCCGCGCGTGCACGGATCGGCGATCTTCCAGCGCGGTGAGACCCAGATCCTGGGCGTCACCACACTGAACATGCTCAAGATGGAGCAGCAGATCGACTCGCTGTCGCCCACCACGAGCAAGCGCTACATGCACCACTACAACTTCCCGCCCTACTCGACCGGTGAGACCGGCCGGGTCGGTTCGCCGAAGCGTCGCGAGATCGGGCACGGCTTCCTCGCCGAGCGCGCGCTCGTGCCGGTCCTGCCGAGCCGCGAGGAGTTCCCGTACGCGATCCGTCAGGTGTCCGAGGCGCTGAGCTCCAACGGCTCGACGTCGATGGGCTCGGTCTGCGCGTCGACCCTGTCGCTGCTGAACGCCGGTGTGCCGCTGCGCGCACCTGTCGCCGGCATCGCCATGGGCCTCGTCTCCGATGAGGTCGACGGTGAGACCCGCTACGCGGCGCTGACCGACATCCTCGGTGCGGAAGACGCTCTGGGCGACATGGACTTCAAGGTCGCGGGTACGGGTGAGTTCATCACCGCCATCCAGCTCGACACGAAGCTCGACGGCATCCCGACCTCGGTCCTCGCCGGTGCGCTCACGCAGGCCCGCGATGCCCGTCTGACGATCCTCAACGTCCTGAACGCCGCGATCGATGCGCCCGACGAGATGGCGCCCACCGCGCCTCGCGTCATCAGCGTGCAGATCCCGGTCGACAAGATCGGTGAGCTGATCGGCCCGAAGGGCAAGACGATCAACGCGATCCAGGACGAGACCGGCGCGCAGATCTCCATCGAGGAGGACGGCACCGTCTACATCGGCGCGACCGACGGACCGTCGGCCGAGGCCGCGCGCGCCCAGGTCAACGCGATCGCGAACCCGACCAACCCCGAGGTGGGTGAGCAGTTCCTCGGAACCGTCGTGAAGATCGCGACGTTCGGTGCGTTCGTCTCGCTGCTTCCGGGCAAGGACGGTCTGCTGCACGTCACCGAGGTGCGCAAGCTCGCCGGTGGCAAGCGCGTCGAGAACGTCGACGACGTCCTCTCCGTCGGACAGAAGATCCTCGTGAAGATCACGAAGATCGACGACCGCGGCAAGCTGTCGCTCGAGCCCGTCATCGACGAGGCTCCTGCGGATGCTGCGGCAGAGGAGTCCGCTGCGGAGTAATCCCCAGCGCTTCGCACGGAGCCCGGTCGTCCGTCAGGACGCCCGGGCTTCGTCGTCCCCGACGTGACCAAACCGTTATGGGAAGTTCGCTCGCCGTTCCCCGGATTGGTCGGCGAGTTCGCGGAACTCGCCTACTCTCGAAGTACGCACCGGGGGGTGTATTCGGGCAGTGATGCGGGCCGTGGTCCACGGCCGAAGCGGGGTGAGGATATGCGGTTGTTCGGCGTAGGCGCAGGAGCCTCGAACGACCGTGCGCAGGAGGGCGTGGCGGAGCATCCGTCGGCACCCATCCCGATCGTCGGACCCGGAATAGGGGAGGGCATCCGCGTCCCGCTCGGAGAGACGGGTTTCGAGACCTTCCCGCTCATGCTCGGCGCCGCGGAGTTCGGCTGGAACGTCGACCTGGAGACCAGTCACGGGATCCTCGATCGCTACGTCGAGTTCGGGGGGAATGCGATCCACACCGCCGACGGCTTCTCCGGCGGACGCAGCGAGCACATCATCGGCCAGTGGCTGCAGTCCCGCGGTCAGCGGGAACGCTCCGTCGTGAGCGTGCGCATCGGTGCGCACGCCGACAATCCGGGTCTCGGATCCGTCAACCTCGTTCGCGCCGTCGAAGGATCGCTCACCCGACTCGGAGTCGAGCGGATCGACGTGCTCTACCTCGACGCGACTCTCGACAGGACGACGAACCTCGAAGACACGCTGGCGACCGTCGAATGGATGGTCGACGCCGGGAAGATCGGCGCGCTCGGAGCCTTCGGCTTCGCACCCGAACGCCTCGTCGAGGCGCGGATCCTCGCCTCGGCCGGATACCCGCGCATCGAGGTCATCGACTCTCCGTACAACCTGGTCAGGCGTCAGCCGTTCGAGGGGGATCTGCGACTCGTCGCGGGAGCGCAGAGTCTCGCCGTGACCCCGTCGCATGCGCTGGAGCACGGATTCCTGTCGGGGCGGCACCGCAGCAAGGCGCTGGCCTCGAAGGGCGTGCGCGGAGAGCAGCTGCGCGGACATCTGAACCGCCGCGGCACCAAGATCCTCCGCGCCCTCGATCAGGTCGCCACCGAACTCGAGGTGCCCGTCGCCGCCGTGTCGATCGCGTGGCTGCTCGCCCAGCGCACGGTCGCTGCGCCGATCGTGAACGCCTTCGCCGCCGAGCACGTCGACGAGCTGATGCAGGGCGCCGGTGTGACGCTGTCGCGCGCACAGGTCGCAGAGCTCACTCGCGCCGGCAACTGAGCGGCGTCACGACGCTGTCATAGACCTGGCATAGGGTGGGGTGGAACCGACAAACGCTGTCGATGAAGCGAGCGAGTTGTGACGCATTACATATATCTGGTCAGACATGGCGAACATCAGGACGCCGAGCACGGCCTCGCCGACGGACCCCTGTCGCCCCGTGGTCAGCGCCAGGCCGAGCTGATCGCCGACCGCCTCTCGGGCCTTCCGCTCGACGCCGTCTGGCACTCGCCCCTGCTGCGGGCGAACGAGACGGCCAGGGCGATCGCCGCTCGCCTGCCGTCGGTCGACCCCGCACCGACGGCGCTCTTGTTCGACTGCGTGCCCACCGGCATGACCGACGAGACTCCCGCGGCGTACGAGCCGTTCTTCGGGGCCGTCACCGACGCCGAGCTCGAGGCCGGGCGGGCGCAGATGTTCGACGCCGTCAACGAGTTCCTGGTGCGCAAGCCGGGAGACGTCCACGAGGTCCTCATCACCCACAACTTCGTCATCTCCTGGTTCGTGCGCGAGGTGCTCGGAGCTCCGGAGTGGCGGTGGATGACCCTCAACCAGGCGCACTGCGGACTCACGGTCATCGCGCAGAAGCAGGGCAGACCGTGGACGCTGCTCACGCACAACGACACCGGCCATCTTCCGGTCGAGCTCCGCACCGGCATCCCCGACACGATGCCGGTCTGATCCTCCCGCCCTCGGCCCGCCGCCGGGGCAGGGAGCCGCAGCGAAATAGACTGGGCGCATGACCATCCAGGTAGCACTCGTCGGCGGCACCGGCAAGCTCGGCTCGATCATCCGCGCGGTGATCGACGACCTCGACGGCTTCGAGGTGGGCCGCGTGCTCACATCGCGCAGCGATCTCGCCGAGCTGGACGGCGCCGGACTCGTGATCGACGCCACCACGCCCCAGGTGAGCATCGACGTCGTGCGCGCGGCGGTCGAGCGCCGCATCAACGTGCTCGTGGCGACCTCCGGCTGGTCGACCCAGCGGCTCGCACTGGTGCGTCCGCTCGTCGAGGACGCGGGTACCGGTGCCGTGTTCATCCCGAACTTCTCCCTCGGATCCGTGCTGGGGTCCGCCCTCGCCGCCGCGGCCGCACCGTTCTTCGGGTCCGCGGAGATCGTCGAGGCGCACCATGAGGCGAAGGTCGATTCCCCGAGCGGCACCGCCGTGCGGACGGCCGAGCTGATCGCCGCCGCCAGGGCGGAGCAGGGGCCGGTGAGCGCGCCTCACGCCGACCAGCGTGCCCGCGGTCAGCAGGTGGGCAGTGTGCCCATCCATTCCCTGCGCCGTCCAGGGGTGATCGCGAAGCAGGAGGTCGTGCTCGCGGGACCCGGGGAGTCGCTCACCTTCACCCACGACACCGTCGAGCCCGCTCTCGCCTACGCGCCCGGCATCCGCCTCGCGGTGCCGTTCGCCGCGCAGGCCACCGGCGTGCACGTCGGGCTGGAGAGCATGATCGACATCGGCATCCGCTCATGATGTCGAGGATCGGCGTCGCCCTCATGGCCGCGGCGCTGCTGGTCTACCTCGCGGTCGCGATCTGGCTCGCGGTGATGTTCTTCGCCGTCGGCACCGCGGTGTCGATCGGTATGGGAGTCGCATTGATCGTGCTCGCGCCGATCGGTGCCTGGGCGCTGGTGCGGGAGATGCAGTTCGGATTCGCGGCGGACCGTCTGGGCCGTGAACTCGATTCCGAGGGCGGCATGCCGGAGGCGGAGTCGGAGCTCACCCCCAGTGGGCGTATCGCTCGCGCGGATGCCGACCCGCTGATCGCGCGGTATGCAGCCGAGGCCGACGCTGCCCCGAGCGACTGGCGAGCACGGTATCGGCTCGGGGTGGTGCAGGACGCCGCAGGGCGCCGCAAGGACGCCCGTGCGAGCATCCGCGCGGCGATCCGCGCGGCCCGAGGCTGAGGCGACTCAGGCCAGCGTGGCCTCGAGCGTGATCTCGATGCCCGCGAGAGCCTGGGAGACCGGGCAGCCGACCTTGGCGTCGGCGGCGATCCGCTGGAAGTCCTCGGCGCTCAGCCCCGGTACGACGGCGTTGACGTTGAGGTGGCTGCCGGAGATCCCGACGCCCGGCTTGAAGGTGACCGAGGCGCTGGTGTCGACGCGCTCGGGCGGAGTGCCGTTCTCGGAGAGCGCGTGAGACAGCGCCATGCTGAAGCACGAGGCGTGAGCGGCGGCGATCAGCTCCTCCGGAGTGGTGGTCGTGTCGCTGCCTTCGCTGCGCGCCTTCCAGTTGATGGGGAAGGTGCCGAGCTTCGACGAGGAGAACGACACGGTGCCCGAGCCCTCCGCGAGGGATCCGGTCCAGGTGGTGGCGGCTTCGCTGGTGACGGGCATGATCTCTCCGATTCTCGCGCCGCGGGATGTGCGGACGCGTGTCCGGTCAGCCTACCGAGCGGGGCGAGGCGGGGGAACAGCCGTCGGGCGGCCGGCGCGTGATCCTCAGGTCGCGGTGGAGCCGCGCGCGACGAGTCCTGCGCTCTGCAGGAGCAGGTACAGCTGGCAGCCGAGGCAGACCGAGAAGGCGGCGTTCAGGAACGCGGCGACGAAGGCCGCGGCGGTCGCGATCGGAAGCGCCCACGGCACGCCGACCAGATGCAGGACGAGTCCGACGGTGACGACGAAGAGCCCGACGCCCTGTGCGAAGCGCGGCGGACGCGGGTCCTCGAGCTCGGTCGGAGGCGAGAGCCGAGGGCGCACGAACCGCCGGAAGACGACGCCCCAGGGTGCGGTCGATGGCCATGCGACGCCCCAGAGGAACAGGAACGCGATCACGACGGCGAGGAGAAAGCCCGGGTCGACTGCCCGCTGGGCGAGCGATGCCGAGGCGACCGCCCAGGTGCCGGATCCGAATTCCGCCGTCGCGAGCGGCTGGTATGCGAACCAGCCGAACGTCCGGGCTGTCGAGATCCCGATCAGACCGAGGAAGGTGGCCACCAGCAGAAGCACTGTCGTGATCGTGGCCGCGAAACGCGGCCCGCGCGGGTCGATACCGGGGGTGCTGGTCATCTCTGCTCCAGGATCTCTCGTCAGGCGGCGAGGGCGTCGGTCAGGGCGTGGCGCTGCGGCACGCCGTGGAAGCGGGCTACGACGGCGCCCGAGGCGTCGACGACGAAGGTGGTGGGGGTCTGGAGCACCCGATAGCGGGACGCCAGGTCGGGGCGATGGGTGAGATCGACCTCGACATGGTGCACGCCGTCGTGCTCGGCGACGTACGACGAGAGCATCCGTCGCACCTGCGGGCAGCGGGTGCACATCTCGGTGCTGAACTGCACCAGGGTCGCATGAGAGCCCAGAGCGCCGACGCCCGCATCTGCGGGGTCGAAACGCAGTCGACCGCCCGCTCGCCGGCGGCCGTCGCGGACGCGCAGCACGATACCGACGGCGGTGGCGAGCGCGAGCAGAGCCACGGCCGCGGCGAGGGCGAGTGCGGGCGACATGGATCGAGGATACGGGGCCGATGACGGGCCGAGGGCGGTTGTGTCGGCTCGTGACGATCGGGCATCCGCGCCCCGAGGGCGGGTAGTCTGGCAGACATGAGCGCAGCCGTCCCGACGCCGTATGAAGACCTGCTCCGCGACGTGCTGGAGTCCGGCACGCACAAGTCGGATCGCACCGGCACGGGGACCACCAGCGTCTTCGGCCGGCAGATCCGCTTCGATCTCTCCCAGGGCTTCCCCCTGATCACGACGAAGCGCGTGCACTTCAAATCGATCGCCTACGAGCTGCTCTGGTTCCTCCGCGGCGAGTCGAATGTCAGGTGGCTGCAGGAAAACGGGGTCACGATCTGGGATGAATGGGCCGACGAGACCGGCGACCTCGGTCCGGTGTACGGCGTGCAGTGGCGCTCGTGGCCGACTCCGGACGGCCGGAGCATCGATCAGCTCGCCGAGGTGATCGAGCAGATCCGTCAGTCGCCCGACTCTCGTCGCCTCATCGTGTCGGCGTGGAACCCCGCCGACATCCCCGACATGGCCCTCGCGCCCTGCCACGCCCTCTTCCAGTTCTACGTCGCCGACGGCAGGCTCTCCTGCCAGCTCTACCAGCGCAGCGCCGATCTCTTCCTGGGAGTGCCGTTCAACATCGCCTCCTACGCGCTGCTCACCCTCATGGTCGCGCAGCAGGTGGGGCTCGAGCCCGGCGACTTCGTCTGGACCGGTGGCGACTGCCACATCTACGACAACCACGTCGAGCAGGTGCGCGAGCAGCTGAGCCGGGAGCCGTATCCGTACCCGACGCTGCGCTTCGCCCGCACCCCGGAGTCCGTGTTCGACTACCGGTACGAGGACTTCGTCGTCGAGGACTACCAGCACCACGCCCCGATCCGCGCGGCGGTCGCGGTATGACCTGGGTCGGCCTCATCTGGGCGGAAGCCAGGGGAGGGGTCATCGGCGCCGAAGGCGGCATGCCCTGGAACGTCCCCGAGGACCTCGCCCACTTCAAGGAGACGACCCTCGGCGCGCCCGTCATCATGGGGCGCAAGACCTGGGACTCTCTGCCCCCGCGATTCCGTCCTCTTCCCGGTCGCGACAACATCGTGGTCACGAGGCAGCAGGACTGGTCCGCGGAGGGTGCGACACGTGCCGCCACCGTGACCGATGCGGTGCGCGGACACGAGAGGGTCTGGATCATCGGCGGGGCGGAGATCTTCCGCCTGGTGATCGCCGATGCGGACCGCCTTGAGGTCACGGAGCTCGATCTCGACGTCACCGGCGACGCTTACGCGCCCGACAAGACCGGCTGGCGGCTGGTCGACGAGTCGGAATGGGAGACCTCGCGCTCCGGCATCCGCTACCGCTTCCTCGGATACGAGCGCTGATGCCCACCGCACTCATCACGGGCGCGAGCGCCGGACTCGGCGCCGAGTTCGCCCGCGAGCTGGCTCGTCGACGGGCGGATCTGATCCTCGTCGCGCGGACGACCGAGGCTCTCGAGGACGTCGCTGCGGAACTGCGCGGCGAATTCGGTGTGGCGGTGGAGGTGCTCGCGGCCGATCTGTCGATCACGGCCGATGTGCAGCGCGTGGCCGATCGTCTCGGCGATGCGTCGGACCCGGTGGACCTGCTGATCAACAACGCGGGCTTCGGGCTGCCGCTGCAGTTCGCCGACAACGACATCGACGACGAGGTGCGCCACCTGCGGGTGCATGTCGAGGCATCGATGCGCCTCATGCACGCCGCGCTCGGATCGATGCGCGGCCGCGGAGGACGCATCATCAACGTCGCCTCCGTCGCCGGCTTCATCTCTCGGTCCACGTACTCGGCGTGCAAAAGCTGGCTCATCGGCTTCAGTCGCTGGGCGAATGTCGAATACGCGTCCGAGAAGGTCAGCGTGACGGCGGTCTGCCCGGGGTTCACGCACACGACGTTCCATGAGCGGATGGGACTCGCCCCCGGTCACGAGGGCGTCCCGTCCTTCCTGTGGCTCGATGCGCGAGACGTGGTCCGTGCGGGTCTCCGCGATGCGGCGCGAGGCAGGGCCGTCTCGGTCCCGTCGCTGCGCTACAAGGCGATCGTGGCAGTCGCGAGCCTGCTCCCGAGCTCCGTGACATCAGGTGTGGCGAGGCGCGGTCGCGTCTGATCCGGGTGCTCGGAGCGATCGCCCTCGGGCGCACCGACGCCGCTCAGCGGAATCTGCGCAGGTGGATGCCGGCGTAGGCGATCGCCGCCACGGTCTCCCCGTCGGTGATGCGTCCGTCGGCGATCATGCGCAGCGTCTCGGCGAACGGCACCCAGCTGACGGCATCGATGCCCTCCTCCGCCTGCGTGCGCGTGGAATCGTCCGCCGAGGTCAGGCTGCGGGCCAGGTACACGTGCTCGGGTGCATCCGCGATGCCGTTCAGGGCGTTCATGGTTCCGAGCGGCGTCCAGTCGGCGGCGACGAACCCCGTCTCCTCGAGCAGCTCGCGCTTCGCGGCCACGAGAGGGTCCTCGCCGTCGCTTCCCCCTGCCGGCACCTCGATCGAGACGCCCGTCGTGTACCGCTCGAGGGTGACGAGGCAGACCCGATCCTCGTCGTCGAGCGCGATCACGAAGACAGCCGGATGCCGCATCGTCACCACGCCGTAGATCCCGTCGCCGGCGGGGCCCGTGACCTGGTCCTCCCGCACCTCGATCCACCGGTTCGCGTAGACCGTCGACGACTCGTGTGTGACCCATGTCATGGTGTCGAGCCTAGGTGGCTCCGTAGGATCGTCCGTATGGGATGGCTGTTCGGAAGAAAGCGAGACGCCGAGGACGCGAACGAGGTGCTCCGGCGGTACAACGAGGCCGAGGCCGCGCGACTCACGGCGATGACCTCCGGTGCCGCGCCGGAGCCGACGGTCGACGACAGGACGCGCCCTGCGGCATCCGGCGCGCTGTCCGTGCACTCGACCGGGGCGGAGTTCCAGGTCGAGGACGTCTTCACGATCACAGGGCGCGGAATGGTCGCCACGGGCACGATGAGATCAGGCGTGCTGCGGGTGGACGATGACATCCAGGTGCTCCGTGAGGGCGTCGTGCAGGCGCAGACGCGCATCACCGGCATCGAGATGTTCCGGAAGCATGTCAAAGAGGCCACGGTCGGTGAGCTGGCGGGTCTTCTGCTCCGCGAGAAGATCGCCGTCGCCCGCGGCGACGTCATCCGCCCCGCCCCGTCTGCGTCAGCAGCAGCCGAAGCGATACGCTGGGGGGCATGACGCATTCGGGCAATCCCTTCGGACAGGTCCTCGTCGCGCTCGTCACTCCGATGACGGCCGACGGCGAAGTCGACTGGCCCGCCGTCGAGAAGCACATCGACGACGTCATCACCGCGGGTGCCGACGGCATCGTCGTGACGGGGACGACGGGGGAGACCTCCACGCTCACCGACCCCGAGAAGCTCAGGCTCGTCGAGGTCGGCAAGTCCGTCTCGTCCGGTCGCGCGAAGATCATCACCGGCGGTGGATCGAACGAGACCGCGCACGCGATCGAGCTGTATCGGGCCAGTGAGAAGGCCGGGGCGGACGGCATCATGATCGTCACCCCGTACTACAACAAGCCCACGCAGGCGGGGATCCTCACGCATTTCCGGCTCGTGGCTGACGCCACCGATCTGCCGGTCATCCTCTACGACATCCCCGGGCGCACCGGCGTGCCGATCAAGTACGAGACCATCCTGCGCCTCGCGAAGCACCCGAACATCCTCGCGGTGAAGGATGCGAAGGGCGACTTCTCCGAAGTCAGCCGCGTGCTGAACCAGACCGATCTGATGTACTTCTCCGGCGACGACGCGAATGCGCTCCCGCATCTCTCGATCGGGGCCACCGGCCTGATCGGCGTGACCGCGAACATCACCGCCACCCCGTACCGCGCCATCATCGATGCGGTGAACCGCGGCGATCTCGCCGCCGCCACCGTCGAGCACAAGCGTCTCGAGCCCCTGGTGCGCGCGGTCATGACGCACGTGCCGGGAACGGTCGCGGCGAAGTACATCCTGCACGGCCTCGGGCGCATCTCGAGCCCCCGCGTGCGTCTGCCGCTCGTCGGTCCCGAAGAGTGGGAGGCCGCCCTCATCGAGGACGAGCTCGACCTCGTGAGCGATCTCGCCGGTGCCGACTTCTCCAACTTCCGCCCCGACCGCAACGCGGCCGCGGGCGGCGCCCTGCCGAAAGTGCACGGCACCACCCGCTGACACCTGACGCGCCGAGGCGCGTCGTAACGAACGAACGGATGCCTCGGGCATCCGACTGAGGAGACCACATGTCCATTCCGCTCTCAGAACCCGCTGCCCTCGCCGAGGGAACCCTCCGAGTGACCCCGCTCGGCGGACTCGGCGAGATCGGCCGCAACATGACGATCTTCGAGTTCGACGGAAAGATCCTGATCGTCGACTGCGGCGTGCTCTTCCCCGAGGAGCACCAGCCGGGCGTCGACCTGATCCTGCCGGACTTCGAGCCCATCAAGCACCGCCTCGACGACATCGTCGGCGTCGTGCTCACCCACGGCCACGAGGACCACATCGGCGCCGTGCCCTACCTGCTGCGCCTCAAGAGCGACATCCCGGTGATCGGCTCGGGCCTCACCCTCGCCCTCGTCGAGGCGAAGCTCAAGGAACACCGCATCAAGGCGTACACGCTGACGGTGAAGGAGGGGCAGAACGAGAAGGTCGGGCCCTTCGACCTCGAGTTCGTCGCCGTGAACCACTCGATCCCGGATGCTCTCGCGGTCGCGATCCGCACCCCCGCCGGCCTCGTCCTCGCCACCGGCGACTTCAAGATGGACCAGCTCCCGCTCGACGGCCGGATCACCGACCTGCGTGCCTTCGCGCGCCTCGGCGAGGAGGGCGTCGATCTCTTCCTCGTGGACTCCACGAACGCCGACGTCCCCGGATTCACCCCCACGGAGCGCTCGATCGGCCCCGTGCTCGACCAGGTCATCGGCAAGGCCCCGCGCCGGGTCATCGTCGCGAGCTTCTCCAGCCACGTCCACCGTGTGCAGCAGGTCCTCGACGCCGCCCACGCGCACGGCCGTCGCGTCGCCCTGCTCGGACGGAGCATGCTGCGCAACATGACGATCGCCGAGGACCTCGGGTACCTGAAGGTGCCCAGCGGGCTGCTGATCGACTACAAGAAGGCCAAGGACCTCCCCGACGACAAGATCGTGTACATGTCCACGGGGTCGCAGGGCGAGCCGATGGCCGTGCTCAGCCGCATGGCGAACCTCGACCACGCGATCGAGCCCGGACCCGGTGACACGGTCATCCTCGCGTCCAGCCTGATCCCGGGGAACGAGAACGCGGTCTACCGCGTGATCGACGGCCTGACCAAGCTCGGCGCGAACGTCGTGCACAAGGCGAACGCCAAGGTGCACGTCTCCGGTCACGCCGCCGCCGGCGAGCTCATCTACTGCTACAACATCCTCAAGCCCAAGAACGTCCTCCCCGTCCACGGGGAGTACCGACACCTGATCGCTAACGCCAAGCTCGCGCAGGACACGGGCGTCGAGGCCGAGCGCACGATCATCGCGTCGAACGGCACCGTGATCGACCTGAAGGACGGCGACGCGCGCGTGGTCGGGCAGCTCGACCTCGGATTCGTCTATGTCGACGGCTCGACCGTCGGTGCCATCACCGATGCCGACCTCAAGGACCGTCGCATCCTCGCCGAGGAGGGGTTCGTCTCCGTCATCGTCGTCGTCGACGCCGCCACCGGCCGGATCATCTCCGGGCCCGAGATCCACGCCCGCGGCATCGCCGAGGACGACTCCGTGTTCGACGACGTGACGCCGAAGATCATCGCCGCGCTGAAGGAGGCCTCCGGCAACGGAGTCCGCGACACGCATGCGCTCTCGCAGGTGATCCGCAGGACCATCGGTCGCTGGGTGAACCAGAAGCTCCGTCGCCGTCCGATGATCGTCCCGCTCGTCATCGAGGCCTGATCCTCGACCGCGACCCCGTTCACAGCCGCGCGTCATGCGGCTGTAACGCGGGCGTCGTACCCTCCAGGCATGCCGGACGCCTTCTCGATCCGCACCGCCGCACAGGCGGACGGGAGCTTCCTCGGCGACATGGTCGTCGAGGCGGCGAACTGGCGCGCGGGCGGAGCCCGCGCGCGGCATGAGATCCTCACCGCCGTCGAGCACCGTCGCTACGTGGCGGGGTGGATGCGACCGGCGGATGCGGGCTTCGTGGCTGTCGACTCCGACGACGGGCCGATCGGGGCGGCCTGGTACCGGATCCTCGCGCAGGACGACCCGGGATTCGGGTTCGTCGGCACGGCCGTGCCCGAACTCATCATCGGGGTGCGGCCGGTATGGCGGGCGCACGGGGTCGGGCGGGCGCTCCTGCGACGGCTGGTGGCCCACGCCCGCAGCCAGGGGCATCCCCGGATCAGCCTCAGCGTGGAGCACGACAACTTCGCGAAGACGCTCTACCGCTCCGAGGGCTTCATCGTCACCGAGTCGGGACCCGCGCGCGACACGATGGTGAATCGGATGTCCTGACCGTGCCGCCGGGGCGCGGAAGCGTCCGGAATGCCGCGTCATTACGGGGAATGTCGGCCTCTCGCCGTAACGTGAGAGCATGGCCAGGAGCACCACGAAATCAGCGCGCGCGTCCGAGAGCGCCACGCCTCGCCCGAAGAGGCAGGCCGCTCCGAAGGCTCAGGCGGCGCCCAAGAAGTACATCGACGAGATCGACAAGCCTCCGGTGGCGGTGCGGGCGTGGAACGGACTCGCCCACGGCGTGGGCGGACTCTTCCGGGCATTCGGGCCCGAGACGCTCGAGAAGGACGATCGCCGCGACGGCTTCCCGTTCCTGCTCGTGCTGCTGGCGATCGCCGGCGCGGTCAACGAATGGTTCTTCATCGGCAACGAGGTCGCTGCGAACATCAGCGCCTACTCGGTGGGGCTTCTCGTCGGGCGCGTGGCCTTCGTCATGCCGGTCCTGCTCCTCCTGCTCGCCGGCTGGCTGTTCCGCCACCCGTCGTCCGTGCACGACAACGGACGCATCGGCATCGGGTTCGGGCTGTTCATCCTCGCTCTCGCGGGCTTCTGCCACACAGCGGCAGGCCGCGCGGATTCCGCGGGTCTCCTCGTGCGTCCGCAGCCCAAGGACGGCATGCCCGCTCTCAGCGAGGCAGGCGGTCTGTTCGGCTGGATGCTCGGGGAACCGCTGTCCTACCTCACCCCGGTCGGCGCGTACATCCTGCTGTCGGTCCTCGCCGCCCTCAGCATCCTGATCCTCACGAAGACGCCGCCCAACCGCATCGGCCAGCGCCTCGGCGACCTGTACGCGTGGATGTTCGACGCGGAGCGCACCGAGAAGCCCGCCAAGGACGCCGCATCGATCGACGACGCCGACAAGGTCGACGACCCCGATGTGCTGCCATGGTGGCGACGCAACAAGACCGGACGCGAGGAGGACCCCGACGAGGGCACCCTCGGCTCCGACGACATCACGGCCCTGCTGACGACCGCTGAGCCGACGCCCGCCTACGACCAGGCCGTCGTCGTCGAAGACCCCTACGACGCGGCCACCGAGGTGCTGTCGGAGGTGCGCGCGGTCGCCGACTCGCTCGCCGGGCAGCAGACCACGGCGCTCCTCGACGACGGGTCCGACACCGGCGAGGCTCCCGAGCTTCCCGGTCTCGACGGCTTCGGAACGGCGGGTCCGGGGGAGCGCGGGCCGCAGGCTCCCGTCGCGCCGTACATCCTGCCCTCGCCGGGTCTCCTGGTCGAAGGGCCGCCTCCGGTCGTGCGATCCGAGGCGACGGACAAGGTGATCGAGCAGATCACCAGCGTGCTGACCCAGTTCAAGGTCGATGCCAAGGTGACCGGCTTCTCGCGCGGTCCGACGGTCACCCAGTACGAGGTCGAGGTCGGTCACGGTGTCAAGGTCGAGAAGATCCTGCAGCTGAGCAACAACTTCGCGTATGCGGTGGCCTCCAACGATGTGCGCATCCTCTCGCCGATCCCCGGCAAGAGCGCCATCGGCATCGAGATCCCCAACGCCGACAAGGAGATGGTCGCCCTCGGCGACGTGCTCCGCTCGCCCGCGGCGCACAAGAGCACGCATCCCATGACCATCGGCGTCGGAAAGGACGTCGGGGGCAACATCGTCATCGCGAACCTGGCGAAGATGCCCCACCTGCTCGTGGCCGGATCCACCGGCTCGGGCAAGTCGAGCTTCGTGAACTCCATGATCACGAGCCTGCTGATGCGCGCGCGACCCAGCGATGTGCGGATGGTCCTCATCGACCCGAAGCGCGTCGAGCTGACGAGCTACGCGGGGGTTCCGCACCTCATCACGCCCATCATCACGAACCCGAAGAAGGCGGCCGAAGCGCTGCAGTGGGTCGTGAAGGAGATGGACATGCGGTACGACGATCTCGCATCGTTCGGCTTCCGACACATCGACGACTTCAACCGCGCGGTCCGCGCCGGCGAGGTGCAGCTTCCGGTGGGCAGCGAGCGCGTGCTCAAGCCGTATCCGTACCTGCTCGTGGTGGTCGACGAGCTCGCCGACCTGATGATGGTCGCCCCGCGTGACGTCGAGGACTCGATCGTGCGCATCACGCAGCTCGCGCGCGCGTCCGGCATCCACCTGGTGCTGGCCACGCAGCGTCCGAGCGTCGACGTGGTGACCGGCCTGATCAAGGCGAACGTCCCGTCCCGGCTCGCCTTCGCGGTGACCAGCGTCACCGACAGCCGGGTCATCCTCGACAGCCCCGGCGCCGACAAGCTGATCGGACAGGGTGACGCGCTCTTCTCTCCGATGGGGTCGTCCAAGCCCTTCCGTCTGCAGGGAGCGTGGGTCGACGAGAAGGAGATCGACGCCGTCGTCAAGCACGTCACGCGTCAGGCCCGGCCCGACTACCGTCCCGACGTGCAGGAGGCCCTGGAGCCGACGAAGAAGAAGGAGGTCGACGAGGACATCGGCGACGACCTCGAGCTCCTTCTCGCGGCCGCCGAGCTCATCGTCTCGTCGCAGTTCGGTTCGACGTCGATGCTCCAGCGCAAGCTGCGCGTCGGCTTCGCGAAGGCCGGACGCCTCATGGACCTCCTCGAATCGCGAGAGATCGTCGGACCCTCGGAAGGATCCAAGGCGCGCGACGTGCTGGCCACGGCCGAGCAGCTGCCCCAGGTCATGGCCAAGCTGCGCGGTGATGATGCTCCTGCCGCGAACGCCGCGCCGACGGCTGTCGGAGCCACGGCCGCTGGCGCGCCGCACGATCCGGTCGAGGCACAGTTCCAGGGTCTGCCCGTGGTGGAGTCCGATGACGACGGCGATGAAGACGCCTGGGGATTGACGGGGCGCGACTGATGGGCATCCCACGCCAGCTCCCGAACGCGATCACGGTCGCGCGAATCCCGCTCGCCGTCGTCTTCTTCGTCGTTCTCCTCCTCGGAGGAACGTACGGCATCGAGAGTCTCGCGATGCGATGGGTCGCCGGAGTACTCTTCATCGTCGCGATCTCGACCGATTGGGTCGACGGCTACCTCGCCCGACGCTTCGACATCGTCAGCGACTTCGGCAAG
Organism: Microbacterium sp. NPDC097977; assembly: GCF_040302605.1. NCBI lineage: Bacteria > Bacillati > Actinomycetota > Actinomycetes > Micrococcales > Microbacteriaceae > Microbacterium > Microbacterium sp. NPDC097977. The sequence goes on along the minus strand of NZ_JBEOUR010000004.1, from coordinate 20,246 downwards.
CTGTGGGATCCGATCGCGGACAAGCTCCTCACCGGGGCCGGTTTCGTCGGACTGGCCATTCTCGGCGAACTGCAGTGGTGGCTCGTGATCGTCATCCTGATCCGCGAGATCGGCATCACGGTGCACCGCCTGGTCGTCGCGAAGGAGCACGTCGTCGCCGCGGCCTGGATGGGCAAGGTGAAGACCGCCGTGCAGGGCGTCGCACTCTCCTGGGCGCTGCTCCCGCTGCATGTGCTGATCGGCGCAGAGCTGTGGATCGTCATCACGGCGATCCTGATGATCGCGGTGCTGATACTCACCGTCGCGAGCGGGATCGATTACATCGTCGCGCAGGTGCGAGGGTCCCGGCGATCGTCGTGACCGCATCCTCCGCGGTCGTCGCAGCGCTCTCGGCGCGCGGGTGGACGCTGGGCATCGCCGAGTCGCTCACCGGCGGGGCACTCGCGGCTGAGATCGTCGCGGTTCCCGGAGCGTCGACCGTTCTTCTCGGCGGTGTCGTGGCGTATGCGACGCCTGTCAAGCACAGCCTTCTCGGCGTCGATGCCGAGCTGCTGGCGCGCCACGGACCCGTGCATGCCGAGGTCGCTCTGCAGATGGCCTCCGGCGTGCGCCGAGCGGTGCAGGTGCACGGACGTGACGCCGATGTCGGTGTGTCGACGACCGGCATCGCCGGACCCGACTCGCCCGACGGCCAGCCCGTCGGAACCGTGCACATCGCCGTCGTGACACCGGAGGCAGCGAGTGCAGAGGTCTTCGGGTTCTCGGGGGATCGGGCGCAGATCCGTGCCCTCACGGTCGAAGCCGCACTCGCGCTGCTCGTGCGCGTGGTCGGGGAATAGGAGCGAGCCATCGACGGTTGTCTGGAATGTGCTCACACGGAAACCACAGCGTGCAAGGGTAGATTTTGTGAAGTTCGGTAGGACTAGACTGGCGATCTCATCGAGGAAGACCTCGATCGGACGACCTGGGAGGAGGTTCCGATGATTCTTGTACGACAGGAAATCGGCGATGTGCTGAGGGACTTCCGCCTGCAGAAGGGGCGCACGCTCCGGCAGGTTGCGAGCAAGGCTTCTGTGGCCCTCGGCTACCTCAGTGAGGTGGAGCGCGGTCAGAAGGAGGCCTCGAGCGAGATCCTCGCATCGGTGGCCGACGCCCTCGACGTTCCGATCTCGATCATCATGCGTGAAGTGGGAGACCGGATCTCGGTCCTCGAGGGCATCCAGGTGTTCCCGGATGTCGTTCCCGACGACCTCGTCGCATCGGTCGAGCCCGAGCTCTCGCTGCACTGACGCCCGGATCCCCGGACTCGCATGCGTCGTAGCGAATTCCTCCGCGCCGTCGACGCCGAGTTCGGCGGCCGTGCGTCCTCTCTCGTCAACGATCTCTCCCTGCCTCAGCTCTCGGGCCGTACGGCCGACGAGGCTCTCGAGGCCGGCGTCCCGCCCCGCGACATCTGGTCGGCGCTCTGCGTCGAGACCGATGTCCCTGTCGAGCGGCGCCACGGAGCCGGACGGCTCGAGCCGCGCGGACGCTGACGCACCCACCCGTCATTCGTTCGGTAGGACGCGCCGTGAAATCGGCGTGTCGTCGAAGATGTGTTCGATATCGGCGTAGTGTTCTGCACAAGTGGTTCAGCGGAACTGTTCTCCCGAATTCTCGGTACCGACGACGCAATGTCGGAGGTGCCTCGTACCGTGAGGAACAAGCCGAAGAGCCATACGCCTTGTCGGAGAGTTCCGCCCAGCCGGGAGGACCGCGACAGCCTACAGGCGGCACCATGCGAGCATTAGGAGCACGACATGCCATCACCCGCTGACCGCGAGAAGTCCCTCGAGACCGCACTCGCACAGATCGATCGTCAGTTCGGAAAGGGCTCGGTCATGCGGCTGGGCAGCGACGAGCGCGCACCCGTCGCCGTCATCCCGACCGGCTCCATCGCCCTCGACGTCGCGCTCGGCGTCGGAGGACTGCCGCGTGGACGTATCGTCGAGATCTACGGCCCGGAATCCTCCGGTAAGACGACGCTGACTCTGCACGCGATCGCCAACGCTCAGCGCGCCGGCGGCATCGCCGCCTTCATCGACGCCGAGCATGCGCTCGACCCGGACTACGCCGCCAAGCTCGGCGTCGACATCGACGCCCTCCTCGTCTCCCAGCCCGACACGGGTGAGCAGGCACTCGAGATCGCAGACATGCTCGTCCGCTCGGGCGCCATCGACCTGATCGTCATCGACTCGGTCGCCGCGCTCGTGCCGCGTGCCGAGATCGAGGGCGAGATGGGCGACTCGCACGTCGGACTCCAGGCCCGCCTGATGTCGCAGGCGCTGCGTAAGCTCACCGGTGGTCTCAATCAGACGAACACCACGATGATCTTCATCAACCAGCTGCGTGAGAAGATCGGTGTCTTCTTCGGTTCGCCCGAGACCACCGCCGGTGGAAAGGCGCTCAAGTTCTACGCCTCCGTCCGCATGGACATCCGGCGTATCGAGACTCTGAAGGACGGCACCGACGCAGTCGGAAACCGCACCAGGGTCAAGGTCGTCAAGAACAAGATGGCCCCGCCGTTCAAGCAGGCGGAGTTCGACATCCTCTACGGAGTCGGCATCTCTCGTGAGGGCAGCCTGATCGACTTCGGTGTCGAGCACGCGATCGTCAAGAAGTCCGGCTCGTGGTACACCTACGACGGCGACCAGCTCGGTCAGGGCAAGGAGAACGCCCGCACGTTCCTCCTCAAGAATCCTGACATCGCTCTGGCGATCGAGACGCAGATCAAGCAGAAGCTCGGCATCGGCGGAGCCTCCGAGGCTCCCGCCGATGAGCTCGCCGAGCGCCGACCGGCGTGATCATCGGCGCGCGTCAGCTTCGTACTCGGAGTGAGCGATGAGTGATCACGGGGGCGAGCCGGAACAGCTCGCCCCCGTGATCCCGCTGTTCGGTCGGACGCCCCGTGCGACACCGGCCGACAGCGGGAGTGCGGATGCCGTCTCTACGCCGGCGCGTCCAGCGACCGAACCCGCAGACGGTGCCGCCGAGAGTGCAGGTGCCGGGAGCGCAGGCGTCGACAGCCAGCGCAACACTGCCGATGGCATCGGTGCGTGGCGATCGACGTGGAGTGGCGGTTCGGCGACGGCAGGTGCAACGGCAGGTGCAGGTGCAGCGACGGGTCCGCGTGACCCGAGCGAGCGTCACCCGGCACGAGGAGCAGCGGCGAGATCGACTCCCAGGCTGCGGGCGCTGCACACGGGCGAGGACTCTGCAGGAGTCGAGGATTCCGCAGGAGGCCGAGAGGCGCCGGACGCCGATGCACTGCGTGAGGCGGCAGAGCAGGTGCTCGTACGCAAGCTCCGCTCCCGTTCCCTGTCCATTTCCGAATCGCGCATGGTGCTGAAGGGGTACGAGCAGGATCGGATCAGGCTCGAGACCAGTGTGATCGACGACATCATCGACGACTTCTGTCGGCGAGGGTATCTCGACGACGCCGTTCTCGCGGACCAGCTCGTCACCTCCGGGGTCGGACGCAAGGGGCAGGGCCGGGTCGCGCTCTCGCGCGCACTCTCGCAGAGAGGCCTCCCGCGCGACATCATCGACGCGGCGCTCGACGAACTGCCCGACGACGATGCGGAACGCGCGCTGGAGTTCGCGAGGTCCAAGGCGCAGAGCCTGTCCCGCCTCGACGCTGACACCGCACTGCGGCGACTGGTGGGTCAGCTCTCGCGGCGCGGGTACAACGGCTCGGTCGCCATGAACGCCGCCAAGACGGCACTCGCGGAGTCATCGTTCCGTGGACCGCGGTCCGGTGTGCGTTTCGTCGACTCCGACTGACGGGTTCGACGGCGCCGGATCACCCGGGACTGCGTCGGCGGGAGCCTTGGGGAGGGCGGCGTGCGCATCAGGGCTGCGTCGGTCCGGCGGCCCGCACACGGCATCCGCGATTAGGCGATCGTAGAATGGGAGGACCATGACTATTCCGCGCAGTGAGCCGACGATCATCAGTTCGTCGTCGGCGGCAATCGACCTCGACGGACGCCAGCGCTCCTACGAAGTGCGTACCTTCGGATGCCAGATGAACGTCCACGATTCCGAGCGGCTGTCCGGCTCTTTGGAGAGCGCCGGGTATGTCCGCGCCACCGAGGGCGACGAAGCCGACGTCGTGATCATCAACACCTGCGCGGTCCGCGACAACGCCGCAGGCAAGCTCTACGGAACCCTCGGCCAGCTCGCTTCGGTCAAGCGTCGGAAAGACGGCATGCAGATAGCCGTCGGTGGCTGCCTGGCCCAGATGGACAAGCAGGCCGTACTCGACAAGGCACCGTGGGTCGACGTCGTCTTCGGCACACACAACATGGGCTCCCTGCCGGGGCTCCTCGAGCGTGCGCGTCACAACGGCGATGCCGAGCTCGAGATCCTGGAATCGCTCGAGGTCTTCCCCTCGACTCTGCCCACGAAACGGGACTCCGCGCACAGCGGCTGGGTGTCGATCTCCGTCGGATGCAACAACACCTGCACGTTCTGCATCGTCCCCAGCCTGCGCGGCAAGGAGAAGGATCGCCGACCGGGCGACATCCTCAACGAGATCCGGCTGCTCGTCGATGACGGGGCGATCGAGGTCACCCTGCTCGGCCAGAACGTCAACTCCTACGGCGTCGAGTTCGGAGACCGCCAGGCCTTCGGCAAGCTCCTGCGCGCCGCCGGCGAGATCGAGGGCCTCGAGCGCATCCGCTTCACCAGCCCGCACCCGGCGGCGTTCACGGACGACGTGATCGACGCGATGGCCGAGACCTCGAGCGTCATGCCGCAACTGCACATGCCGTTGCAGTCGGGCAGTGACAGCATCCTCAAGGCGATGCGGCGCTCGTACCGCAGCGACCGCTTCCTCGGCATCCTCGATCGCGTGCGGGAGCGCATCCCGCACGCGGCCATCACGACCGACATCATCGTCGGGTTCCCGGGGGAGACCGATGCGGATTTCGAGGACACGCTGCGTGTCGTCGAGAAGGCGCGGTTCTCGAGCGCGTTCACCTTCCAGTACTCGATCCGCGAGGGCACGCCGGCGGCCACCATGGGTGACCAGGTCCCCAAGGCGGTCGTTCAGGAGCGGTACAACCGCCTGATCGCGCTTCAGGAGCGGATCTCGCTCGAGGAGAACCAGCGCCAGGTCGGCCGCGAGGTCGAGGTCCTCGTCTCGACAGGCGAGGGCAAGAAGGATGCCGAGACGCACCGGCTCACCGGGCGCGCTCAGGACAACCGGCTGGTGCACTTCGAGATCACGCCCGGGTCGGACGTTCCGCGCCCCGGTGACGTGGTGTCGGTGATCATCACCCACGCGGCACCGTTCCACCTGCTCGCCGACGATCCCTCCGCTGCGCCTCTGCGCATCCGTCGCACTCGCGGCGGAGACGCATGGGAGCGCGGCCAGGCGGAGTCCTGTGCCGTTCCGGCGCCGAATTCCGGTGACGGGGCGCGGGCGGTCTCGCTCGGACTCCCCACCCTGCGCGTCGGCGTGTGACTTCCGCGCACGAGGCGGCGGACCCCGCCCCCTCCCGCGACCTCGGAGCTCCTCGCCTCTGGGCGATCGTCGGTGCGACGGGGACAGGCAAGAGCGATCTCGCTCTCGATCTCGCCGAGGTACTGCGCGCACGCGGCAACCCCGCCGAGATCGTGAACGCCGACGCGATGCAGCTCTATCGCGGCATGGACATCGGTACGGCGAAGCTGCCGCTCGACGAGCGCCGCGGTATCCCGCATCATCTCTTCGATGTGCGTGACGTCGACGAGGACGCGGCGGTGGCCTGGTATCAGCCGCTGGCACGGGCGGCGGTCTCGGAGATCCAGCAGCGCGGAGGGGACGCCATCCTCGTCGGAGGCTCCGGGCTGTATGTCTCGAGCGTCGTGTTCGACTTCGCCTTCCCCCCAAGAGACCCCGTGATCCGTGAGCGTCTCGAGCAGGAACTCGCGGTCGAGGGCGTCGGGGTGCTGCTTGATCGGCTCCGCCTGCTCGATCCCGAGACGGCGGCGCGGGTCGATCCACGGAATGATCGACGGGTCATCCGTGCTCTCGAAGTCATCGAACAGGGGAGCCGCACGCACGGAGCTGCACTGCCGGAAGCCCCTGCTCTCTGGCAGGAGCACACGCGGCTGTGCGGACTCCATGTCGATCGCGGCGTCCTGGTCCAAAGGCTCGATGATCGAGTGGAGCGGATGTGGCGCGCAGGTCTCATCGACGAGGTACGCGAGCTGCGCGAGCGGGGGCTCGAACGGGGGACGACCGCCCCTCGCGCGATCGGGTACGCCCAGGCGCTCGGACAGCTCGACGGGCGCCTCACAGAGCCGGAGGCGATCGCCGAGACACAGGCGCTCACCCGCCGCTACGCGCGTCGTCAGGTCTCCTGGTTCAAGCGCTACCCGGGACTGACCTGGCACGAGCCGCCGGTCGACGCGAAGACGCTGCTGCGCCTCTGACGCACGCCCTCCTGATGTCGGTGGCGCGTGCAAGGGTCGGAGCATGGCCATCCACTACTACACGTCCAGCAGCCTCGACGGATTCATCGCCACAGACGACCACTCGCTGGACTGGTTGCTGACTCAGGACATCGACCCCGAGGGGCCGATGGCCTACGATGCGTTCGAGAAGTCCATCGGAGCACTGGCCATGGGGGCCTCGACCTTCGAGTGGGTCATGCGGCACGAAGAAGGGCGTTGGGGATACACGCAGCCCACCTGGGTCTTCACTCACAGAGAGCTCGATCTGCCGTCGGGCTCCGACATCCGCTCGGTGCAGGGCGACGTGGCGGACCTGCACCCCGAAATGCTGGCCGCCGCGGACGGCAAGGACATCTGGATCGTCGGGGGAGGAGATCTCGCCGGGCAGTTCGCCGACGCCGGGCTGCTCGACGAGGTCTGGGTCCAGTACGCCCCGGTCACCCTCGGGTCCGGGGCGCCCCTGCTGCCCAGGGCATTGGACCTCGAACTCCTCGAGGTCGCACGCAACCGCGCCTTCCTGTGCGGTCGGTACCGCGTGCGACGAGGCTGAGACGTGCGGCGAGGCTGAGACGTGCGACGAGGCTGAATTCTTGCCGATCGTAGACTGGAGCCATGAGCTGGGCGGTACGGGCGTTCGAACGCGCCGACACGGAACCTGTGGTCGCGCTGTGGACGGAAGCCGGATTGACCCGGCCCTGGAACGATCCGCGACTGGACATCGAACGCAAACTGCGGGTGCAACCGGAGCTGTTCCTCGTCGCCGAGGACACCTCGGGCGACGTCGGCGAGTCAGCGATCGTCGGCACGGTCATGGCGGGTTACGACGGCCATCGGGGATGGATCTACTACCTGGCCAGCGCGGAGTCCCACCGTCACCGCGGTATCGCCCGGGCACTGGTGCACGAGGTCGAACGACTGCTGGAGGAGATGGGCTGCCCGAAGGTCCAGCTCATGGTGCGAGAGGGCAACGACGGAGTCCTCGCCTTCTACGATGCTCTGGACTACGAGCGCTTCTCGGTCACGAACCTCGGCAAGCGGTTGATCGTCGACGGGTGATCGTCGACGGGTGATCGGTCTGGGCTGAGGGGCGACTCTAGACTGGACACATGGTCGCATTCACCAAGGGACACGGCACCGGCAACGACTTCGTCATCATCGCCGATCCCGAGGGTGCTCTCGAGCTCACCTCGGAGCAGGTGGCGGTCCTGTGCGATCGACACTTCGGCATCGGCGCCGACGGCATCCTCCGCGTCGTGCGCTCCGCCGCGATCGACGAGGGCCGTGCGTCGTTGCTCGAGGAACCCGCCGCCGAATGGTTCATGGACTACCGCAACGCGGACGGGTCCATCGCCGAGATGTGCGGCAACGGCATCCGGGTCTTCGCCCACTATCTCGTCCGCTCGGGGCTTGCGACGATCGAGCCCGGATCGACGCTGCCCATCGGCACGCGGGCGGGGGTCCGCGACGTGACCCGCAGCGAGACCGGATACCAGGTCGACCTCGGGCTGTGGAAGCTCTCCGGCGACGACCCGCTCGTGACCGCGGAGGGGCTGTCGGTCACCCGGCCCGGACTCGGAATCGACGTCGGCAACCCGCACGTGGTCGTGGCCCTCGCCTCCGAGGACGAGCTGGCTTCACTCGAGCTGCACCGCGCCCCGGCGCTCGACCCGATCCTGCCTGCCGGGGCGAATGTCGAGTTCGTCGTGCCGGGGGAGCCCCTCGTGCGCGACGGGATCGGCCATGTCACCATGCGGGTGTCCGAGCGGGGAGTCGGCGAGACGCTCAGCTGCGGTACCGGCGTCGCGGCCACCGCTCTCGCCGTCAGGCACTGGGCGGGGGAGAAAGCCCCCCACCATTGGCGGGTCGAGGTTCCGGGAGGCACGCTCGGCGTGCGGATGTTCCCGGCGGAGGACGGCGAGCACGTCGCTCTCTCCGGCCCCGCACAGCTCGTCTACAGCGGCGAGGTCGACTTGATCTGATGCGGTCCTCGAGCCCGTTCGACCTCGTCATCTTCGACTGCGACGGCGTCCTCGTCGACAGTGAGAGGCTCTCGATCGAGGTGGATCGTCGGGTCCTGGCAGACCTCGGATGGTCGCTGTCGCACAGCGAGATCCTGCACCGGTTCGTCGGACGGTCCGCTGCTCATTTCCGTGCGGAGATCGAGCACCACCTCGATACCTCGCTCTCCGAGGACTGGGAGGCTCCGTACCAGAGCTGGTACGAGGACGCCTTCTCCCGCGAACTCACCGCCGTGCCCGGTGTGGAGTCGGCGCTGGATGAGATCCCGACTCGCACCTGCGTCGCGTCCAGCGGCTCTCACGCGAAGATCCGGCGCACGCTGGGCCTGACCGGGCTGCACTCCCGTTTCGCCGGACGGATCTTCAGTGCGGATGACGTCGTGGAGGGTAAACCCGCCCCCGACCTCTTCCTGCATGCGGCGGACAGCCTCGGAGTCGCTCCAGGACGTTGCGCCGTGGTGGAGGACAGCCGGTTCGGCGTGCAGGCCGCGCGGGCCGCAGGGATGCAGGTCTTCGGGTACTCCGGCGGTCTCACCCCGCCCGAGTGGCTCGAGCGCGAGGGTGCGACGGTGTTCTCGGACATGCGACGATTGCCCGCACTGCTGCGCGGGTGAACATCCTCGAGCCCGGACTCAGACGAGGGCGATGGGCTCGGTCGGGGGACTGCCGTGCTTGCGGACCTTGAGCACTCGATAGCCCTTGGAGGTCGTCGTGCGGTGGACGCTGTAACCGGGGCTGAACGTCGCGGCGATCCACCTCTGCAGCGAATCGGCGCCGAGGTTGCGCTGCACCACCAGCCACGCATCGCTGCGCCCGTCGAGGCGCGGTATCCACTTCTCCAGCAGTCGGTGCAGCTCGTTCTTGCCGACCCTGATCGGCGGATTCGACCGGATCGTCCGGAACGTCACGTCTGCGGGAACATCCTGCGGGAGCGAGGCGTTGACATTGGTGAGGCCGTGCGCCGCCGCGTTCCGACGGACGAGATCGAGTGCACGCTCGTTCACATCGACGGCCCACACCGTCGAATGCGGAGCGGCGAGGGCCATCGAGAGCGTGATGGGACCCCATCCGCTTCCGAGGTCGAGAAGGTGGCCTCCCGGCGGTACGGGAGGCATGTTCGCGAGTAGGACGGCAGTACCGGCATCCAGCCGATCCGGGCTGAAGACGCCACCGGCAGTGGTGACGGACAGCTCTCGGCCTGCGAGCGTCACGCGGATCGGACGCAGGTTCTCGGGGCTTGCCGGGGCCGCAGTGAAGTAATGGTCGGACCCCATACCGTGAGCGTAGCGGACACCGCGGGCTAAGGTTAAGGACCGCAACGAAACCCAGAGATTAGGAACGGATGACGGATACCACCTCACACTCCACCGGCGACGAAGCAGTCGATCGGGTACTCGCGAACGCGGAGAAGCGGACGGAGGCTCGAGTGTTCGGCGCCGCACAGGCGCTGCAGGACCGATCGACGGCGTCGCACGCGTCGTCGGACGGCGACCAGTGGGACTTGGAAGACCGCCACGCGCTGAGGCGCGTCGGCGGACTCTCGACCGAGCTCGAAGACGTCACGGAGGTCGAGTACCGCCAGCTGCGGCTCGAGAACGTCGTCCTGGTGGGCGTGTACCCTCAGGGCGCTCAGGAGGATGCCGAGAACTCGCTCCGCGAGCTCGCGGCTCTCGCAGAGACCGCCGGCGCCGTCGTGCTCGACGGTGTGCTGCAGCGTCGCCCGCACCCCGACGCCGCCACCTACATCGGGCGTGGCAAGGCGCAGGAGCTCAAGGACATCGTCGCAGCCACCGGTGCCGACACGGTGATCGCCGACACGGAGCTCGCGCCCAGCCAGCGCCGCGCTCTGGAGGACGTCGTCAAGGTCAAGGTCATCGACCGCACCACCGTGATCCTCGACATCTTCAGCCAGCACGCGAAGAGTCGCGAAGGCAAGGCGCAGGTCGAACTCGCGCAGCTGGAGTACCTGCTGCCGCGTCTGCGCGGCTGGGGTGACTCCATGAGCCGTCAGGCCGGTGGCCAGGTCGGCGCCGGCGGAGCCGGTATGGGATCCCGTGGACCGGGTGAGACGAAGATCGAGCTCGACCGCCGTCGCATCCGCACGAAGATGGCGTTGCTGCGCAAGCAGATCCGCGATTTCGGTCCCGCTCGCGAAGCGAAGCGCGCGGAGCGCAAACGCAACACGATCCCGTCCGTCGCGATCGCCGGATACACGAACGCCGGCAAGTCGAGCCTGCTGAACGCTCTGACGAGCGCCGGCGTACTGGTGGAGAACGCGCTGTTCGCGACGCTGGATGCGACGGTGCGCCGTTCCGAGACCTCGGACGGCCGCGTCTACACCCTCACCGACACGGTCGGATTCGTCCGGAACCTTCCCCACCAGCTCGTCGAGGCCTTCCGTTCCACCCTCGAGGAGGTCGGCGACGCCGACGTCGTGCTGCACGTCGTCGACGGTTCCCACCCCGACCCGGCGGGCCAGCTGCAGACGGTCCGCGATGTGATGGGCGACGTCGGCGTGCGCGACATGCCCGAGCTCGTGGTCTTCAACAAGGCCGACCTCATCGACGACGACGACCGTCTGGTGCTGCAGGGCCTCGAGCCCAAGGCGCACTTCGTCTCGTCGCGGTCGGGCGAAGGCGTCGAGGAGCTGCGTGCCGCGATCGAAGAAGCGCTGCCGAAGCCCGCGGTCGAGGTGCACGCGGTCGTCCCGTACGACCGAGGCGACCTCGTCGCGGCGATCCACGAGACGGGGATGCTGCTGTCGGTCGAGCACAGCGAGGACGGCACGGTCGTCCATGCACGGGTGTCGGAGCGGCTCGCCGCCGACCTGGCTCCGTTCGCCGCAGCCTGACGTCGTCCGCCCGGGGCCGAGCCCCGGACGGGCGGCTCAGCGGGCGATGAACCGCGCCTCGACGGTCGCCGTGATGACGATCTCATCGGGCTCGTAGGCCATCGACGCGCCGGTCATATCGCCCGATTCCTGAACCATGCCACGGATTTTCGCCATACCCGCGGCGGGATGTGCGGCGGTGGGCGTGATCAGCCCGACATCCGCGATCTCGACGGGCTCGACGTCGTGGAGTCCGAGTGCGGTCGCATATGCGCGGGCCCTGGCCACGGCCACCCCGACCGCCTCGGAGGCGACCTCGCTCTCCAGCCGGGCGTTCGTCTCGGGAGTGAGGTGCCAGTTCACCCACCCGACCTCGACGCCGTCCCACGGGGAGATGTCCGACACCCAGAGGGAGAGCTCGGATGCCTCGGTGAAGGTCGCCGTCAGATCGATGCTCGCGTAGTGCACCGGAGCGAGCCTCTTGCCCTCGTTGTTCCAGGGACGCTCGGCGCGCACGGACAGGCGCGTGCTCGTCCAGTCGACGACGGCGCCGGACTCCTTGCGCGCCGTGATGCTGTCGCGGACCGGCTCGGTGAGGCGCATCGCATGCTCGACGACGGAGGCGCGCTCCGGGCCCTCGGCGCGCACGCTGACGCGGATCGTGGCGCGCTCGGGGGCGACGCGGATCTCGTGTTCGCCGCGGACGGTGACGGTGACTTCACTCATGGGGCGACTCTACGCCAGCGCTTCGTCGGCGAGTGGAATGGCGGAGCGCGGTCGGACGTTGTAGTCTGTGATGCTCGGGCACTTCGGTTCCGAGCAGGTAATTCCACAGTGTGACAGCGGCTCCTTCGAGAGAAGGAACACGGGGCTGATCGGTTTCGACAGCGCCTGTTAATCCACGAGAAGCGGGCCGAGGATGCAGAGTTATCTCGTAAACGCTCTCTGCAAAAAATAGTTGCCGAAACCAAGCGCAACGACTTCGCCCTCGCTGCATAAGCGAGCCCGATAGTCCGTCAGGCCGTATGTGATTCCGATACGGATCCTGGCGTCATCTAGGAATCTTGCTGCGTGATGGCGTCTGGACGTCACGTGGGACTCTTCCCAGGCTGGGCTTGTCGACTTAGGTGTCTGTGACAAAGGTCGGAGCCGAGTAGAACGTCTGCACAGACTGCGCCCGGAGAAGACGTGGAGTCTCAGCGTTGGACGGGGGTTCGATTCCCCCCAGCTCCACCAGGTCGCTGTCACAAGCAAAGAGGCCCGCCTCCCTAGTAACCACTAGGGAGGCGGGCCTTTTTCGATGTCCACGGAGGCATCGCGGCGAGCGTGCGGCCGGATCAGGCTCGCGGGTCAGGTTCCAGGCGGATCCTCGATACCGCGGCGCGCGTGTTCGACCGCCGCCTCCGCATCCTCCACGGAGCGCGCTCGGGCCGCCTGCTCCGCATCCGCCTCCTCGAGCGCGGCTCGGGCTCGCGTCGCATCGCGGCGGATGGAGCCGAGCTCTGCCTCGAGTTCGCGCTCCCGGCGATCCAGTTCCTCGACGCGCAGAGACGCGGCGCGCAGGCTGCGGTCCGCGGATGCCGCGTCGCGCACCGCTCGCTCCCTGCTCTGTTCGGCGGCACGCAGGGCGCGTTCGGCCTCCCGCCGTTCGCGGCGTGCCTTCACCTCATCGCGCGGTGCGGCAGCGGTATCCGGCAGCTCCGGAGCGCCACCGCCGACGAGGGCGTCCGCGCCCTCGTCGAAGACGCCTGAGGGTTCCAGCTCACGAAGCAGCCGGCCCGAGGCAACCGCGACGGCGGCCACAGGATCGAAGAACGCGGCCGTGATCGTCTGCTGCACCGCCTCACGGGTGGAGGCGGTGACACGCCCTCCTCGCGTCTCGGCGAGCTCCGCCGCGGCCGCGGCGAGCCGGTTGGTCAACGCTCGTCGGTCGCGACCCAGCTGCGCGAGCGCGCGGGCGTCCAGGTCCTCCTGAGCCTCCCGCAGCTCGTCGGCGAGGTGCAGCGCCTCCTCCAGCTGGGAGGCACGCTCCTGCGCGAACACGTTGACGATCCACGCGGCGACCGAGGGCTTCTTCAGTGCGCGGATCTCGGCGGCGAGTGTCGAGTCCGACGCGTCTGCGGCGCGGGCATTGCGTGCGGCGATGAACTCTGCGAGCGGAGTGACGTAGAGCTCTCTCGCGATGTCCGACAACCCAGAGGTCATGCGAGCGACGATACACCGGACCTGCGGTTGGAATGTGGCGGTCGCAACCGTCCTCGGAGCCGCGATCAGTCAGTACTCTGGGGGAATGGCCACGCTGTTCTACGGTGCGTCCGATGTCCCGATCCACATCGAGGACCGGGCGCTCGCGCACTTGAAGATCGTCATCGCGACGAAGCTGCGCCGGCAGGAGAGTTTCACGCTCTCGTGGCGGCATCCCGATGGCGATGCCGGCGGACGCTCCACCATCTGGATCCACCCGTCGATCCCGCTCCGGTTCACCTTCGACGACCCCGAACAGCCGGAACTCAACCCGCAGTGGGTGGACGACCTCATGCAGTCGGTCAACTCCACCGGCGGGATCATGCTGCTCGACGAGGTGCTGGACACGTCGCAGAGGTGACGACGGTGCGCAGGCCGTTCTCACCGATCGCACCGTCCATGCGGATGGGCGTCGCGGTCAGCCGGCCCACTCGATGAGGATGAGGCTCTGCCGGGTGTCCGCGAACTTCACCCATCCGTCACCGAAGAGATACGTCATGCCGTAACCCTCCGTGTCCGTACCCATCGAGTACTGCGGGTTCTCGGTGATGTAGATGCCGTCATCCCCGTCCTCGCGGGTCCAGCCGGCGGCCAGCAGCGACGACTGCGCCTCGGTCGCGTCCTCCGCCGAGATGGGCGACCATCCGTAGAGCTGGCCGTGGTCGGAGGCGACGGTGTAGTCCGCCCAGAAGCACAGCAGACCGTCGGGCAGGGGCACTCCGCCGACCACGAACTCCTTCTCCTGGAACGTCCATCCCGCGTCGGTGAGCAACTTCACGGTGCCGGCGGAGACGATCGTGTCACACGTCGGAGCGGTCGGTGTCGCAGGCGGCGGCGTCGGGCTCGGCTCCGTGCTCGCCTCGGCGGAGGGCAACGGCGACGCCGACGCCGGAGTGGCGGCGGCATCCGGAGCGCCGGCGCACGCCGCGAGCACGACGGCCAGTGTCAGAGCGCCCAGGGCGGCCGAGATCTTGCGGTTCGTCATCATGCGCTTTCGTCAGTCGTGCAGCAGCTCGAGGAAGGCATCGTGAAGGATGCCGTTGGTGGCGAGTGTCGACAGGTCGGAGATCGTCTCGGTGCCGTCGAATCCGGTCATCCGTCCGCCGGCTTCGCGCACGATCGGAACGGCCGCGGCGACGTCGTACTCCTTGACGCCGAACTCGGCGACCATGTCGATACGGCCCTCGGCCAGCAGCATGTAGGCGTAGATGTCGCCGTAGGCGCGGTCGCGCCAGACGCGGTCGGCGAGCGTCAGCAGCTGGTCGAGGTGCCCCGACTGCGCCCACTGGGTGATGCTCTGGAAGCTCACGCTGGCGTCATCGAGAGACGACACGGCGGAGGTGCGGATGCGGCGCGGCTCGGCGTCCGTCGCCGTCCAGGCCCCGGCGCCCGCAGCGGCCCACCAGCGGCGCCCCAGGGCGGGCATGCTGACGACACCGACCTGCGGCACTCCGTCGACGGCCAGCGCGATCATGGTGCCCCACAGCGGCACGCCGCGCAGGAAGTTGGCGGTCCCGTCGATCGGATCGATGATCCATTGGCGGTGCGTGCTGCCCTCCGCGCCGAACTCCTCTCCGAAGATCCCGTCGTCGGGCCGCTCCGTCGCGAGGATCGCGCGGATGGCGCGTTCGGTCGCGAGGTCGGCGTCGGTGACGTGGGAGTGGTCCGCCTTGGTCGACACCTCGAGGTCGGGGCTGTCGAACCGGGGAAGCGACTGCGCATCGGCGGCGTCGGCGAGGCGGAGCGCGAGGGCGAGATCGAGGTCGAGGGAACGGCGGTCGGCGCTGGGGGAGGCAGTCACCCGTCCAGGATAGTCGCCCGACCCTTCGCGACCGCGAGCCCTTCGACACGCTGCGACACGCGCGGCGGACCCGGAGGAGGAGGCTCGATTTCGCACCGCGACCGTCGGCTGGTAATGTAATTCCTCGGCCGGGGAAACCGGGTCACGCACCTCTAGCTCAATCGGCAGAGCAACTGACTCTTAATCAGTGGGTTCTCGGTTCAAGTCCGAGGGGGTGCACGGATCAGCCTCGATGACTCTCGCCAGTCATCGGGGCTTTTCTGCTTTCACGGCGCTGCTGCCCGGAGCCGCACGCGTGCGCTACCTTGAGGCACACGCGAAGGGGTGGCGATGCGGCGACGGATTATCGAGGGTGGGGCGGTGTTCGCCTGCGCGCTGCTCGCGCTGGTGCTGACGGGGTGCGCCGCCGGTTCTTCGGAGACCGTCGACTACACCACGTCAGCCGTGACGCTCGCGCCCGGTTCGGCGCTGGTCGTGGACTTCGGAGAGATCAATCCCACGGTCGGCGACGAGTGGGTGATCACGCGCGAACCGGATCCCGCCGTCCTCGATCCGGGTGCCGCCGACTCGCGTTATCTCGGTGAGGACGGGGAGGTCGGCGCGCCGAGCGAGTTCCACTATCGCTTCGCTCCGGTCGGACTCGGCACCACGGTGATCGAGTTCGAGTACCGGTTCCGCGGTGCCGTGCCCGACGAGGAGAGCGACCGGAGAAGCGCCGAGATCACCGTGACGGTCAAGCAGTAGCCAGGCGGCGTCCTCGCCTCATGCGGCATCGCCCACCAGGATGGCCGCGGCATCCTCGGCGGCCGGGTCCTCGGGCTCGTCGTCGATGTGCGCCAGGGTCTTCCTGCCGAGGAGGATCGTCAGCGCTGCCACCAGCACCGCGATCGCCGCCACCAGGTAGGGGACGGTGGCGCTGAACGCGTGCCAGAGTGCCGCTGCGAGCGGCGGGGCGATCGCGCCACCGAGGAAGCGCACCGAGGAGTACGCCGACGACGCCACCGACCGGGGGAGGTCCGTCGCCTCCATGACGGCTTCCGTCAGCACGGTGTTCATCACTCCGAGCAGCAGACCGCCGATCACGATGCAGATGACCAGCGCGACCGCGGACTCTACGAGGAGGCCGGCGACGACGAGATCGAGCGCGAGGAGCGGGAGCACCAGGAGGATCACCCGGGTGCGCGGCATCCGACGCATGAGCATCGGGGCGACCCAGACGCTGGTGATGGCGAGAGCGAGGCCCCATCCGAAGAAGGTGAAGCCGATGCCCATCGCCCCGAACCCGAGCGGGAACGGCGAGAACGCCAGCAGGATGAAGAATCCGATGTTGTAGAAGAACGCCGCGGTGGCGAGCACCGCGAGGGCGGGGCGGCCGAGGGCCTTGAAGGGCGCGGAGAATGGCACGGGGGTGCGCTTCTCGCCCGGACCGCGCAGAAGCACGAGCACGGCGAGGAAGGCGATCGCCATGAGCACCACGACTCCGAAGAACGGAGCGCGCCAGCTCTGCTCGCCGAGCAGACCGCCCAGCAGGGGCCCGATCGCGATGCCGAGGCCCAGGGCGGCCTCGTAGAGGATGATCGCTGCCGAGCTGCCACCGGAGGCCGCCCCGACGATCGTGGCCAGAGCGGTGGAGATGAAGAGCGCGTTGCCCAGCCCCCAGCCTGCACGGAATCCGATGACCGCGTCGACGCTGCCGCTGAGGGCGCAGAAGAGCGCGAAGACCACGATCAGCGCGAGTCCGATCAGCAGGGTCTTCTTCGCGCCGATGCGCGAGGAGATCCAGCTGGTGACCAGCATGGCGAGCCCGGTCACAGCGAGATAGCTGGTGAACAGCAGCTCGGTCTCGAACGGGCTCGCCTGCAGGGACTCGGCGATCGCCGGGAGGATCGGGTCGACCAGGCCGATGCCCATGAAGGCGACCACGCACGCGAACGCCACGGCCCAGACCTGTGCCGGCTGCTTCCATACGGAGGGGGTGGCGGTGCTCACTGTGCTGCTCCTGTCGGGTCGTTCGTGGTGTGGGCGGCGAGGATCTCCGCCGCACGCGTGAGAATGCTCCAGTCTTCGTCTGCCAGCTCGGCGAAGCGCGGGGCCAGCGTGTCGCGGAATTCTGCGCGCCATGCCTGCAGCGCGTCAGATCCCGCCTCGGTGATGGCGACCGCGGTCGCTCTCGAGTCCTCAGCGACGGGGGAGCGGAGCACCAGACCGTCGCGCTCCAGGACGCCGACGAGTCGTGTCATGCCCGGTTGCGTGGTGCGTGCGGCCGCGGCGAGCTCACCCACCCTTCGGGGCCCGGATCGCTCCAGCAGATTGAGCACCCGCCACTGGGCGGCGGGCGCGTCGTTCCCCGCGTCCTGGGCGGCGATGCGCCCGAGCGCGTATCCCGAGAGCACGAGGGAGGGGATGACATCCTGACGTTGCATACCAAAAAGTATATACCCGATGGTATGAATTGGATTCGGCGGTGACCGTGTTCAGCGTCGCGCGCCGGCGATCCGTGCCGAGAGCTGGTGCGCGTGCGCGAGCAGGATGCGTCCGAGCTCGGTGATCCGCTCCGGTCCGAACCGGAAGCCGACGCCCGTGAGGCTCAGTGCCCATTCCGGGCGACCCGTCCGGTCGAACACCGCAGCGCCCAGCCCCCAGCTGCCTTCCACGATCAGCCCGGGGTTCACGGCGTATCCGCGCTCCTTCGTCTCGGTGAGCCGAGTGCGCAGAGCGCTCGTGCCGTGCGTGCGACCCCATGTGATCTCCAGCTCCGGATGCCGCTCCAGGTATGCGTCCACATCGTGGTCGGGCAGGAAGGCGAGGATGGCGAGTCCGGCGCTGGCGACGCCGAGGGGGAACCGCACGCCCTCGCTCAGCACGAAGGAGCGGATCGGGAACGAGCCCTCCTCGCGCACGAGGCACACCGTCTCGTCCGCGCGGCGCACCGAGAGGAACGCGCTCTCCTCGGTCTTCACCGCGAGCGAGCGGACGATGTCACGCGCCAGTCCCGTCACGTCGTAGCGGGTCGCCGCCACCGAACCCATCAGGAACAGTTCGGGACCGGGCATCCATCGGGCGCTCACCTCGTCGCGGTCGACCAGCCCCTCGACGCGCAGGGCGGACAGGAGCCGGTGCGCGGTGGACCGCGACAGGTCCGCCGCACGCGCGAGGTCCACCACCGAGGCGCCGTCCGCGCCGCTCGCCGTGACCGCACGAAGGAGCCTCGCAGCTCGGGCGATCGCCTGCGTGCCGGGAACGACCTGGGCTGGTTTGTCCATGATGTGGACGCTACGGGCAGATACGCCCACATCGCAAGCGGCGCTCTTCCCGATCGCGCGGTGCGGAGGGATGCTGGAGACAGTCACCCTTCGAAGGAGCACGCGTGATCGACAAACACTGGGCCTCTGCGGCCGACGCCGTCGCCGACATCTCGGACGGGTCCTCGCTCGCGGTCGGCGGGTTCGGGCTCTCCGGCAATCCGATCGCGCTGATCGAGGCGCTCCTCGCACAGGGGACGAAGGATCTGAGCGTGGTGAGCAACAACTGCGGGGTCGACGACTGGGGGCTCGGGGTGCTGCTCGCCGCCCAGCGCATCCGCAAGATGACCTCGTCGTACGTGGGCGAGAACCGCGAGTTCGAGCGACAGTTCCTCTCGGGCGAGCTGGAGCTCGAGCTGACGCCGCAGGGCACGCTCGCGGAGAAGCTGCGGGCGGGCGGATCGGGTATCGCCGCCTTCTTCACGCAGACCGGGGTGGGGACCCAGGTCGCCGAGGGCGGGCTGCCTCGACGCTACGCACCCGACGGGTCCGTCGCCGTCGCATCGCCCGTCAAGGACGTGCGCACCTTCGACAACGGCCAGGGGCCGCGGGAGTATGTGCTCGAGGAGGCCATCACGACGGACTTCTCGCTCGTGCACGCGCTGGCCGGCGACCGGCACGGCAACCTGGTCTTCAACAAGGCTGCACGCAACTTCAACCCGCTCGCCGCGATGGCCGGACGCATCTGCATCGCACAGGTCGAGGAGCTCGTGGAACCCGGGGAGCTCGACCCCGATCGCATCCATCTTCCCGGTGTGTTCGTGCACCGCGTGGTCGAGGTGGGCCGCGACATCCCCAAGCGCATCGAGCGACGCACGGTCGCCACGGAAGGATCCTGACATGGCTCTCACCCGCGACGAGATGGCCGCGAGGGCGGCAGCAGAACTGCAGGACGGGTCGTACGTGAACCTCGGGATCGGACTGCCGACGCTGGTCCCCAACCACGTGCCCGACGCGGTCACCGTGGTGCTGCAGTCCGAGAACGGCATTCTGGGTGTCGGCCCGTATCCGCGCGAGGATGCCGTGGATCCCGACCTCATCAACGCCGGTAAGGAGACCGTGACCGTGCGTCCGGGGGCGGCGTTCTTCGACTCGGCGACGAGTTTCGGGATGATCCGAGGCGGCAAGATCGACGCGGCCATCCTCGGGGCGATGCAGGTGTCGGCGACGGGCGACCTCGCGAACTGGATGATCCCGGGGAAGATGGTCAAGGGTCCTGGCGGTGCGATGGACCTCGTGCACGGTGCCGCTCGCGTCATCGTCCTCATGGAGCATGTGGCGCGGGACGGCTCCGCCAAGATCGTCGACTCCTGCTCACTGCCGCTCACGGGTCGCGGCGTCGTCGACCGGATCATCACCGATCTGGCCGTGATCGACGTCACCGGCGAAGGGCTGGTGCTCGTCGAGACCGCACCGGGCGTGAGCGTGGAGCAGGTCGTCGACGCGACCGAACCTCCCCTGATCATCGCCGATGACCTGCTGAACACGAACACGAACACGAACGCGAACACGGAGAGCTGAAGATGACAACGACCGACCGGTCCACGAACCCGGCCGCCGACCACGACATC